>NZ_JACVPG010000014.1:0-27744 GCF_018882045.1 Polynucleobacter sp. Fuers-14
GGAATATATCCACTACTACAACCATGATCGGATCAAACAAAAACTAAAGGGATTAAGCCCGGTGCAATACCGAACTCAATCCCTCGTGCTAACCTAACTAAACTGTCCAACTTTTGGGGGTCAGTTCATTAGGCTGGTTTTTTATTGCCAGTAAATGACTGCTGTGGGTCGTTAACAGCCATTGCAGAGGTGGCGAAAGCCGCCCTTGCTTTACAAAGATGCCTACGCATCAATAGGGCTCTGCGTTTAATAAGCTGTAGCCCCAATCTCAATTACTTGGCTAGCAGCGCCTCTAACTTCTCCGTATCCACGCAGAAGTTCCGAATCCCTTCAGCCAATTTCTCGGTAGCCATTGCATCATTGTTGAGCTGCAAGCGGAAACTGGATTCCTCTAGTTTTAGCGGTGCAATGCCTTCCGCCTCTAATGCAGCTTTGGCATTGGCAGGATTAAGTTTTTTCTCAACAGGCGCATTACTACTTTGCAGCTCAGCCAATAGCTCTGGGCTAATAGTCAAAAGATCGCAACCAGCTAACTCTAATATCTGGCTGGTATTGCGAAAGCTAGCCCCCATGATTTCAGTAGGAATGCCAAAGTGTTTGTAATAGTGAAAGATTCTCTTTACTGAAGTTACGCCAGGATCATTTGCACCACCATTAGCACTGTCACTCCAGTTGCTAGCTAACTTAGCTTTATTCCAATCGGTGATACGACCCACAAATGGAGAAATGAGTTTTGCATTGGCTGCACCACATGCAGCCGCTTGCACGAGTGAGAAGAGTAGGGTCATATTGCAATGAATACCTTGCGCCTCTAATTCTTTGGCGGCGGCAATGCCTTCCCACGTACTAGCTAACTTAATAAGAATGCGTTTGCGATCGATTCCATGGGATTCGTACAAAGCAATTAAATGCTTAGCTTTAGTTACAGCCGCCTTACTATCAAAAGAAAGTCTGGCATCAACTTCGGTAGAAACGCGACCAGGAACAATCTTCAGAATCTCCAAACCAAACGCAACCAAGATGTAATCCACCAAATCGGTCGGGCTCATACCTAGATGCGCTGCTTTGACCGACTGCACCAAATCTTGGTAATTGCTTTGTTGAGCAGCTTTCAGAATCAGGGATGGGTTGGTAGTCGCATCTTGCGGCTGAAAAGCCTGCATACGCTCAAAATCGCCTGTATCAGCCACAACGGTGGTGAGTTTCTTCAGTTGCTCTAGTTGGCTTAGTGACGAAGGGGTGCTATTCATGGGCTTGCTCGTTGCTCTAAGTTTGTTTTCTTGTGGATATCATATGATAGATGGATTAATTACTCAGTTCCAGTAAAGGCATTTGATAGCTATATGAACCAAGATCAACTAAAGCAAATGGTAGGCGAGGCGGCTAAAGATGAAGTGCTTAAGCTGCCTGCTGGACAGATTTTGGGCGTTGGTACAGGCTCGACTGCCAATTGCTTCATTGATGCGCTAGCTCCGCATAAGGATCATTTTGCGGGCACGGTATCGAGCTCTAACGCTACGACTGAACGCTTACTCAAACACGGTTTTAAGGTGCTAGACCCAAATGATGTGCAAGGTCTGCCAGCTTATGTTGATGGGGCAGATGAAATCGATCCTTTGGGTCATATGATTAAGGGCGGCGGCGGAGCGCTCACCAGAGAAAAAATTATTGCCTCCATGGCAAAGCAATTCATTTGCATTTGCGATTCATCAAAACAAGTTCCGGTGCTAGGCAACTTTGCATTACCAGTAGAAATCATTCCTCTTGCAAAAGGCGCTGTGAGTCGTGAGTTGGCAAAATTAGGCGGAAAAGTTACCCTACGTCTGGCAAAGAGCACTAGGGCCGATCTCAATCAAACTCCCAGCGAGCCTTTTGTCACCGATAACGGTGGTTGGATCTTAGATATAGCTGGCCTGAAGATTGCCGACCCTATTCAGATGGAAGCGCAAATCAACCAAATTGCTGGTGTGATTACTGTTGGTCTGTTTGCTAAAGAGAAAGCCAATATTCTGCTGGTTAGCAACGCTGCTGGCGTTGAAAGAATTGCGCTGTAGAAATTAAAAAACCCGACGGGGTATGCCCATCGGGTTTGTCTGCCATGGTATGCATGGCGCAGATAATCGGAAGGTAATTAGTTCCGACATCTATGAGTGCACAGATGCACTCATCTTAAGTGGCTTTCGCCAATGTGAGTGGGACACTAATTCTGTCTCACCACAACTTCATCCTACGCTTATCGTTGGCAGTGTCAACAGCAATTCAAAATATATTTTTCAATCAGTTATTTGCTGCAACACCGCAACCGATATTTACTTACTCTGCAGGCGGTACGTAACCTTGAGCCATATCAGCACCACCTTCAAAGAAGTACTTTTCTACCTGCTTTAAGAGGTATTGGCGAGCGCGAGGGTCAGCCATATTGAGGCGGTTTTCATTAATCAGCATTGTTTGGTGCTTTAACCAAGCAGCCCAAGCTTCTTTGGAGACTTGATTCCAGACCTTCTTACCTAGCTCGCCTGGAAGCGGGGCAAAATCCATTCCCTCAGCTTCTTTATTGAGTTTGATACATTGAACCATGCGTGCCATCTGTAATACCTTTCTAGTATTTCTTCAGTTTCTTAAATTACTTATAGATCTTTAGTTAAAACCATGGACTTGCGGTCCCAGTTATAAATTTGTTTTCTTTCTTCAGGCAGATCATCGACCGTTGCCCGTTTAAAGCCACGCTTTAAGAACCAGTGCTCAGTTCTAGTAGTGAGAACAAATAATTTTTTAATGCCTTCTTGCTTGGCGCGCATTTCAACACGCTTGAGTAGACGCTCGCCGTCACCCGACCCTTGAACATCAGGATCTACCGCAAGACAAGCTAACTCACCAACACCATTGGGAAATGGGAAGAGGGCGGCGCAACCAAAGAGAACGCGGTCATGCTCTATCACTGAGAAGCGCTGAATATCACGTTCAATCACATCTTGTCCACGAGCTGCCAAGATGCCTTCATCTTCCAGGGGCATGGTTAATTGCAAAATACCGCCGACATCATCTTGGTTGGCTTCGCGTAAGTTCTCAATATCGGATGAGGCTAGCATCATCCCAATACCATCATGGGTAAAGAGCTCTTCTAGTAGGGCTCCATCCTGATTGCAGGGCAAAAAGTGAACCCGGCTAACGCCTGCCCGTATTGCTCTGCCAGAGATGCTGAGTAAACTCTTCATGCCGAGATCCATGTCTTTGTTCTGGGCAACATACTCTTGCAACTGAGGCATAGATAGTTCAGTGATGAAGTCGCCTTCTGCGTCTTTTAAATCAGCATATGGACTCAGGAAAATCAACTTATCAGCTTTCAATGCAGCAGCAGTCGATGCTGCCACGTCTTCATACGCTAGATTAAATGCTTGACCTGTTGGCGAGAAACCTAAAGGAGACAGCAACACAATCTTATTGCTATCAAGAGACTGCCTAATCGAGCTAGAGTCAACTTTACGCACCAAACCGGTATGGATGTAATCAGTGCCTTCAACAACACCCACAGGCATTGCAGTAATAAAGTTTCCTGAGATCACAGAGATACGTGAACCAGCCATGGGAGTGTTTGGTAAGCCACGGCTAAATGCTGCTTCAATATCGAGGCGCAATTCACCGGCAGCTTCTTTTACGCACTCTAGTGCGGCTGCATCAGTAATCCGATAGCTGTGCAAGGCGCTCTTGCCAAACTTGCTTTTAATATTCCGGAGCATCAACTGCTCTTCAATCTGTGGGCGGATGCCGTGAACCAAAACAATGCGCATCCCCATAGCATGGAGCATGGCGATATCTTCAATCAGATTCTCAAGGCCGATTTCTTGGACCAGTTCACCCGCAAAGGCAATCACAAAGGTCTTCTCGCGGAAGCTATGAATGTAGGGCGCAACATCGCGCAACCACCCTACGAAAGGGAAGTTGGAGGTCGTTTCTTCGGCCATTAAGGCCTGGTTCGGTGCATTTGTTGGCATAGTGAGAAAATTATAGGGTGCAAGAGCCCATAAACCAACAAAAACCCAAAGCAATGCCACAGCCTGTGCCTGCTTCCAACACCTCACGTAAGCTAGAAATTCGCTTTCCAGAGGAATTGCCGGTCTCTGGTCAGCGTCAGCTGATCAAGGATGCCTTGCAGAGCCACCAGGTAGTGATTGTGTGCGGTGAGACTGGCTCGGGCAAGACTACCCAGCTTCCGAAGATCTGTTTGGATCTGGGGCGGGGCACGATTAATGGCGGCAAGCTCATTGGCCATACTCAACCTCGCCGGATTGCAGCCACCGCTACGGCCAAGCGTATCGCCCAGGAGCTAGGTTCGCCAATTGGCCAAGATGTAGGCTATCAAGTTCGCTTTGCTGATAAGACTAGCCATACCGCTTCTATCAAACTGATGACCGACGGCATCTTACTAGCAGAGACTCAGCGAGACCCTCAGTTACGTGCTTATGACACGCTCATCATTGACGAAGCGCATGAACGTAGTCTGAACATTGATTTCTTATTGGGATATCTGCGACAGCTACTCCCAAAGCGGCCAGATCTCAAGCTGATCATTACCTCAGCAACCATCGATGCCCAGCGTTTTGCCGAGCACTTTGCCATGAATGGCAAGGTAGCACCCGTTATCGAAGTCAGCGGTAGATTGTTTCCGGTAGAGCAACGTTATGCACCGCTGGAGCCGGATGGCAAAAAAGAATCCAAAACTGCCAAGGAAATTCCGGATGCGGTGACGGAAGAGATCGCCAGCTTATGGCGAGAGGGAGCGGCAGGCACAGGAGACGTATTGGTCTTCTTACCGGGCGAGCGTGAGATACGCGATTGCGCAGAAGCCTTACGTAAAGATCATGTCTTGCAGCAACGCTTTCATCCCGAGATTCTGAGTTTATTTGCTCGTCAATCGGTGGCTGAGCAAGAAAGGGTGTTCAGTCCTGGCAATGGGCGGCGCATCATTCTGACAACTAACGTTGCAGAGACCTCATTAACGGTGCCGAACATTCGTTATGTGATCGATAGTGGCCTGGCGAGGGTCAAACGCTACTCCTATCGCAATAAGGTAGAGCAGTTACAAATTGAACCCATCTCGCAAGCTGCTGCCAATCAAAGAGCAGGGCGTTGCGGTCGTGTATCCGATGGCATCTGCGTACGTTTGTATAGTGAGCAAGATTATCTAGGGCGGCCTAAATTTACTGATCCAGAGATATTGCGTAGCTCGTTAGCTGCAGTGCTGTTGCGCATGAGCTCCTTACGCTTACCCAAGATCCAGCATTTCCCCTTCATTGATAAACCCTTGGGTAGAGCGATTGCCGATGGCGTGCAACTTCTAGACGAATTAGGCGCAATTGAATTTGATGAATCAGAGCCTGCAGATGGCAAGGATATTAATAACAGCTTTAAGCTCACGGCCATTGGCAAACAATTAGCAGACTTACCCCTTGATCCGCGCATTGGCAGAATGCTCTTAGCTGCTAAAGAGCAGAATGCCTTAAAGGAAGTCACCATCATTGCATCTGCTTTAGCTACGCAAGACCCGCGTGATCGCCCCATGGACCAAGCTGCCGCCGCCGATCAAGCCCACCTTCAGTTTGCTGATGAACGCTCTGAGTTTCTGAGTTTCGTCAAACTCTGGAATTGGTATCAAGATGCTCTACAACACAAACATAGCAATCGACAGCTTGAGAATCTATGCAAGAGTAAATTTCTGTCACCTCGTCGCTTACGTGAATGGCGCGATGTACATGGCCAGTTGCATACGATGCTTGGTGAAAAGGGTTGGAAAGAAAATGCTTTGGCCGCAACGTATGAACAGGTACACCTTTCTTTATTAACTGGCCTACTCGGATATGTAGCCAAAAAAGAAGAAGACGAGAAATCTCAAGATCGCAATAGCAAAACAGGTGGTTACGTAGGGGCGCGGGGTATTCGTCCATTCATTTGGCCTGGTTCTACTATTGGCAAAAAGGCAGGCGCCTGGATTTTGGCTGGAGAGTTGCAAGAAACGAATCGCATGTATGCCAGAACAATTGCGAAGATTGAGCCGCAATGGGTGGAGCGTGTTGCTGCGCATCGCCTAATCAAATCCCTTAGTGATCCTTTCTGGGATAACCGTCAGGGCGAGGTGATGGCGTTTGAGCGGGGCACTTTGTATGGCTTGCCGATTTATCATGGCCGTAGGGTTCGATATGAACCACACAATCCCGAGGAAACTAGGGAGTTATTTATTGGCCAAGCCCTGGTACAGGAAGAAATGTTTGGGCGCATGGATACGCCTGCACTCCAGCGTGAAACAGAAACCGATGCCAAGAAAAAATATCCTAATGTGTTTGGATTCTTTTGGCATAACCGACGCTTGATTAAAGAAATCGAAGCCTTAGAACATCGCTCTCGTCGACCAGATGTATTGGTAGACGATGATTTGCTATTCGCTTTTTATGAGTCTCGAATACCTAAAGAAGTGCGTAGTCGTGAGAGTCTTAAGGCGTGGTTAACGAAAGATAGAAATACCGAAAAAGGTCTTGATACTCAACTTCGCCTAGAAAAAGCGGACTTGATGCGCCATGAGGCGGCTGGTATCACCGTAGATCGCTATCCAAAGACGATGTTAGTCGGTGGTGCACAGCTGAGTCTCACCTATCACTTCGAGCCTGGCAGCCCGAAGGATGGTGTAACCCTGGTCGTTCCTTTGACGCAACTTAATCAAGTGGATGGCCGTCGTTGCGAATGGCTTGTTCCTGGCATGTGTGAAGAGAAGGTGTTGCTGCTTCTTAAATCATTGCCGCAGAAATTAAGACGCCATTGTGTGCCGTTGCCAGATTATGCAAAGTCCTTCCTTGAGCGCAAGTTAGAGGAGAAGCAGTTCGGCGTCGGTGACTTTCTAGATAGTTTGATTGGCGATATTCGCAAAGAGCGCGGCTTAGAAATTAAACGCACAGACTTTAGGCCAGAGGCATTGCCACTACATTCCTCGATGAATTTCCGTCTGATTGACGAACATGGACGCCAGCTCGAGGTAGAGCGCAACTTGGCTCGCTTACGTTCAGAGTATGGGCAGACTGCCCGTAATGCCTTCCAGGCCATTGCTCAAGAGACTGCTCAGGTCGAATTGGGAGTGGAGCCACCAAGAGGCGAAAAATCTAAATCTCACGCAACCAACCCTGATGCGACTCGTAAGATCGAACAGGGCGGATACCGCACTTGGGAGTTTGGCGAGTTGCCAGAAACTTTAGAGATTCAGAAGGGAAACAAAACTTTATTTGGTTACCCCGCTCTAGTGGATCGCATCGACTTTTGTGATCTCGAGGTATTTGATGATTTAGAGGAGGCTCGCAAACAGCATGCTTTAGGACTACGTCGCTTATTTGCGCTGAGTAATAAAGATACGCTCAAAGCCCTACAAAAACAATTGCCCGGTATACGTGAGTTGGGTTTGCTATTTATCAATGTGGGATCGGTAGAGGGCTTGATTGATCAGATTCTGAATATTGCCCTTGAGCGTGCTTTTATGACCGAGCAACTTCCAGTGAATGCAGAGCAATTCGCCGAGCGCCTTCAAGCCGGAAAACCAAGATTGGCACTTATTGCCCAAGAGATATCTCGCCACGCATTAAATGCATTGCAAGCCCATGCAGATTTGCAGAAAAAGATTGCTAGTGCAAAAGCAGCTTCGCCAAGTGCTTATGCCGATATACAGGTACAGATGCAGGGATTGATCTTCCCAAAGTTCGTGGCGGAGATACCGTATTCGCAATTGGTGCATGTGCCACGCTACTTAAAAGCAATTGCGATGCGGATTGATAAATTACGATCAAATCCTAGTCGTGATGCCCAATGCCAAAAAGATTGGGAATCGGTTGCTCGTCCGTGGCAAAAACTGATGCAAGGCAACAAGGGGTCTGCCTCTTATGCGATGGCTGAGGATCAGGCTTTAACGGATTTTCGTTGGCAGCTGGAAGAGTTGAGAGTGGCTTTGTATGCTCAAGAGCTTAAAACCCCAACCCCAATGTCCTTAAAGCGGCTCGAAAAGGTTTTAGCAAGCTTGCGCTAGGTCAAATCCAAAGCATATCCACTGGATTTTGAGGCCTATTCAGTCTCCCCAATTGCTTACAATGGAGGGATGTACAAATTTATCAAGATTAGAGGTTTTCGCACAATCGCGACCTCTGCATTATTGGCGCTTTTGTTGGCCAATCAAACTGCTTCTGGGCAAACCACTAGCCCCGTAGCCTCAGCAACTCCTGCAAATCAACCCAAGTTGGCGGTGATTCTGAATTCTGGTTCTGCATCTGTCAGTTTGATCGATATGAACACACGTGAGGTTGTTAAAACAATCCCGGTTGGTAAAGAGCCTCATCACCTCATGATGACCCCTGATCAAAAATCATTATTGATTGCCAATGCTGCAGGTAATGATGTTGTATTGATGAATCCAACTACGGGTGAGCTGACTGGCAAGATTCCGAACATTATTGATCCATACCAAATCGGTTATTCCCCAAACCACAAATGGTTTATAGCCAATGGCAATCGCTTGGATCGAGTGGATATTTATGCTGCCGACAGTGCAAATCTCAAATTAGCTAAGACCGTAAAGCTAGGTAAGACACCCAGTCATATTGCTTTTACATCGGATAGCAAAATTGCATTTATTACTTTGCAAGACTCTAGTGAACTTGCTGCAATAGATCTTGAAACACAAAATGTATTGTGGGTGATTCCTACGGGTAAAGTGCCTGCTGGTTTGTGGATGACGCCTGGAGATCAATACCTTTTAGTTGGCATTACTGGTGAAGACTATGTTCAGGTGATCGACTGGAAAAATCGCAAAGAAGTGAAGCGCATCCCTACAGGTAAGGGTGCTCATAACTTTCGCCCTTTAGGGGATAAGAAGCATGTATTTGTAAGCAACCGTATTGCTTCTACGATCAGCTTGATCAATATGCAAACCTTGGAGAAGGTGGGCGATATCACTGGACTGCCGGCCGGTCCAGACGATATGGAAATTACTCCAGATGGTAAAACAATGTGGGTTACTTTCCGCTTTTCCAAAAAGGTTGGGGTAATAGATATTCCAACAATGAAGTTGGTAACAGTGATTCCAGTTGGTAAGTCACCACATGGTGTGTTTTTCACTCCAAGGGCTGGATGGGAATAATTAATATCATGAAGCGCCTAAGTCCTAATGCATTCATTCGTATCGCAGCCGTGCTGATGCTCGGCTGTTTTTCATTGGGCGCCAATGCTCAAGTCGCAGAATGTAGCAAGAAGGTCTACCTCACCTTCGATACCGGCAATATGTCAGTTGCTGAAAAAGTGGCTGAGATTCTCAAGCGGCAAAACGTAAAGGCTACTTTTTTCTTGGCTAATGAAAAAACTTACCGTGGTGACTTTGCCTTAGATGACTCTTGGAAACCCTTTTGGCAGCAATTGGCAAAGGAAGGCAATCATTTTGGTAGCCATACTTACGACCATGATTACTTTGTAAAGGATGGCCCTAAGGGGCAGGTTTTTGAGAAACAGCAATTTGGTCCAAAGGCAGGAGAAACTGTTCTATATAACGAGGCAGCAATGTGTAAACAGATTCGTCGGGTTGATCAGCGCTTTCAAGAAATGACGAGCCAGCCATTACAGAAAATTTGGCGTGCGCCAGGTGGTAAAACTTCCCCTACCTTGATTCGAATAGGGGATATGTGTGGCTATCAACACATTGGCTGGGCTCCCGCCGGTTTCTTGGGGGATGAGCTGAACTCAGAAAAGCATCCAAACAGCGCTCTGTTAGAAAGGGCGAGCAGAGACCTCAGGGATGGCGATATCACGATGGCTCACTTGGGTATTTGGTCCAGAAAAGATCCATGGGCACCCGCGGTTTTGGAGCAGTTGATTGTTAACCTGAAGGGCCGTGGTTTCTGTTTTGGGCTACTGCCCAAAGATTCTGCAAATCAGTCAAAATAAAGCATGGACCTCACTACCGTCACCTCCATGATTGCGAATGCTTATGCCAGCGTTCAGGAGTTTCTATTCGCTAATGTAGTGGGTCCGATTCTGTACCAATTCGACTTAATGTCTTGGGCTGAGGATGTGTTTGATGGGATCGATTGGTTCTTGTTTGGTTGTGTTCAGCTCTTCTTAATTCTGGTTGTATTAAGAACGTGGGAGCGCCTGGCCCCAGCAGAAAAGCAAGAGCGTTTTTCAAAGTCGAGTAGGGCGGACGTTCTGTACACCTTATTTCATCGTCTGGGAATATTTCATGGCTTGATTTTTATATGCCTATCTGGATTCTTTTTTGAGATTGATTCCATCCTGCATGATTTTCGTTTTGATCGCCTGAATGTAGAGTCCTGGTGGCCAGGCGTGACCTCAGTCCCCGTTGTTAGCTTTTTGATCTATCTCATCATTCTGGACTTTGTAGATTATCTTTACCATCGCGCATCACATGCATTTAATTGGTGGTGGCAGTTACATGCCTTGCATCATAGTCAAACAGTGATGACTGCCTGGTCCGATAATCGCAATAACATTCTCGACGACATCATGCGTGCAACCTTCATGGCTTTCTTCGCGCTATTGTTTGGCGTTTCCCCGGGACAATTCATCATGTTGATTGCGCTAAGCCAATTTATTCAAAGTTGGCAGCATGCCAATATTAAGGTTCACTTAGGGTCCGTTAAATACTTATTGGTTTCCCCAATGTTTCACCGCATGCATCACGCTGTGGGCTATGGGCATGAGGCTATCGGTAAGCCCGGCGTATTAGGCGGTTGTAATTTTGGTATTTTGTTTCCGTGGTGGGATATGTTATTTGGAACGGCCATCTTCACTAAAGAGGTCTATCCTACGGGAGTCAGAAATTTAACTGTTTCAGAAAATATCCTCACTCAACAATGGCAAAGCTTGGTTCGTGCCATTAAAGAATTCAAGCCTAAATAGACTGCAAGTCTGCGGGCAATAGGAGTTGTATGGTCGGATTACCGCAAGTGTTTAAATCGTTTGGCATGGCATTAGTTGGAACCATGCATCCGCGAATGCTATGGCTGAGCTTCAGGCCATTTTTGATCGTCTCAGTTTTATGGGGTTGCCTCATTTGGCTCACATGGACTCCAGCATTAGAAACATTAAGCATCTTTCTAACAACTTCTGTCTTTACTAGTTGGATACAAGAGGGTTTAGTTTGGGCGGGCTTTGAAAATGCCAGGGCATGGATTGCGCCATTATTTTTTGTCATGCTAATCATCCCTTTGATTACGATTAGCTTGTTAGTCTTTATTGCGTTTTCAACGGTACCCTCGATTGTGAAGATTGCCTCTAGGCAGTCACAATTTCAGGATCTAGAGTGCAAGAAGGGCGGCGGCTTCTTTCGCAGTTTGCTTTACAGCCTATGGTCAGCCCTCATTTGTCTTGCATTGGTGATGCTCACCTTGCCTGTGTGGTGGGTTCCTCCGTTGGTGGCCGTCTTGCCTCCATTACTATGGGGCTGGTTAACGATGCGCCTGATGTCGTATGACGTTCTGGCAAAGCATGCCAGCTCGGAAGAGCGCGATCTTCTGCTTCAAAAGTATCGCTGGCCATTGCTCTGTATGGGTATCGCATCAGGGATGTTAGGCGCAGTGCCAACCTTCTTCTGGGCTACCTCCGCATTGGCTTTGGTGTTATTTCCAATAGTGAGTTTTATAGCTCTTTGGATTTATTCTCTGATTTTTGTGTTTGCTGCTTTATGGTTTAGCTATTTCTTATTAGATGCACTCAAGCAATTGAGAGAGGAAGAGTTGGATCAAGCGCTCACAGTGCAATCTCGCGTTGTTGATATGGAACTGCCTTACCATGGTTGATGCAATTAAAAAAGTTGAAATAGAAGTGCCGAGCAAAGCCCAACGTCGCTTTGGGTTAATCGTGATTGGTGATGAGATCTTATCTGGTCGTCGTCAAGATAAGCATATGAGTAAGCTTATCGAGTTGCTCAATGAGCGCGGCCTCAGTCTTGCTTGGGCTAAATACGTTGCTGATGATCCCGAGCAAATTACTGCAACACTCAAAGACAGTTTTGCAAGTGGTGATGTTGTGTTTAGTACTGGCGGCATTGGCGCCACGCCAGATGATCACACCCGTCAATGCGCGGCACTTGCTCTGGGTACAAAAACTGAGTTACATCCAACTGCGCAAGAATTAATTGCTGGTCGCATTCAGTCGATGGCTGAGGGTGATCCCATCAAGTCAGATTTAAGCACTCCAGAAAATCAGCATCGCTTCAAGATGGGGGAGTTTCCGATTGGTAGTGAGATTATTCCAAACCCATACAACCAAATTCCAGGGTTTCGGATACAGGAGCATCACTTTGTACCCGGCTTTCCGGTAATGGCTGCGCCGATGATGGCTTGGTGCTTAGATACTTATTACAAGGATCTATTCCATCAAGAAAATTGGGCAGAGCAAAGCTTCATTGTTCCTAAGGGAGTTGAATCTACCTTAACCCCCTTAATGGAGCGCATAGAGGCTAATTTTCCGGGGGTGAAGGTCTTTAGTCTCCCTTCTGTCGGTGACGCCTCTAAAGGGGGCGTTTATGCCCAGCGTCATATTGAGCTGGGGATAAAGGGCAATGCCAACCTTCTAGAAAGCGCTTGGATTGCCTTGAGAGCAGGTACCCAAGAGCTGGGTTACGAAATCCACGACATCAGCCAGGCTTAATTGCACTAAAAAGGTGCAAATAGGGGTATTTAAGCTTGTATGAAGGGTATTTCAGCACTTAAACAGTGCAATAATGACTATTCCCGTTTGTTTGCTTCAGTAAATTAGATACATCCAGTAGGCGTGTTTGGTGCCTGGAATGAATAAGGGTGTATGCCTTAAGTTTTGATTCCGAATTTAGTTAATAGAGGAGATTTGCATGACGAAGACCGTCGCTGATGTGATGAAGTTGGTTAAAGAGAAAGAATGTACTTTCGTTGATTTCCGCTTTGTGGATACAAAGGGTAAAGAACAACACACGACAGTGCCTATCTCTGCTTTTGACGAAGATAAATTTGAGAGCGGTCATGCATTTGACGGTTCCTCTATCGCTGGTTGGAAAGGTATTGAAGCTTCAGATATGTTGCTCAAACCAGATCCAACAGCTGCATACATCGATCCATTCTATGAAGAGCCAACTTTGGTTCTCACATGTGACGTTATTGAGCCGGCTGATGGCAAAGGTTACGACCGTGACCCACGTTCAATCGCTAAGCGCGCTGAAGCGTATTTGAAGAGCACTGGCTTAGGCGATGCTGCTTACTTTGGTCCAGAGCCAGAGTTCTTCATTTTTGATGGCGTTCGTTGGGGTGCCGATATGCAGGGTTGCTTCGTGAAGATTGATTCCGAAGAAGCTCCATGGTCATCTGGTGCAGAAATCGAAGGCGGTAACACTGGTCACCGTCCAGGTAAAAAAGGCGGCTACTTCCCAGTTGCTCCTGTGGATACATTCCAAGATATGCGTTCTGAAATGTGCTTGATTCTTGAGTCATTGGGCATTCCAGTTGAAGTTCATCACCATGAAGTTGCTGGCCAAGGCCAAAACGAATTGGGTACTAAGTTCAGCACATTGACTCAACGCGCTGACTGGACTATCTGGCAGAAGTACGTTGTTCAGAACGTAGCGCATGCTTATGGCAAGACAGCAACTTTCATGCCTAAGCCAGTAGTTGGCGATAACGGTTCTGGTATGCACGTACACCAATCCGTTTGGAAGAACGGTGAGAACTTGTTTGCTGGTAACGGTTATGCAGGTTTGTCAGAGTTTGCATTGTTCTACATTGGCGGCATTATCAAGCACGCTAAAGCATTGAATGCAATTACCAACCCAGGTACAAACTCATACAAGCGTTTGGTTCCAGGCTTTGAGGCTCCAGTTAAATTGGCTTACTCAGCACGTAACCGTTCTGCCTCAATCCGTATTCCACATGTTCCAAATCCTAAGGGTCGTCGTATTGAAACTCGTTTCCCAGATCCATTGGCTAACCCATATCTCTGCTTCTCAGCATTGCTGATGGCTGGTTTGGATGGCGTACAGAACAAGATTCATCCAGGTGAAGCTGCTGACAAGAACTTATATGACTTGCCGCCAGAAGAAGATGCAAAGATTCCAACCGTTTGCGCAAGCTTGGAAGAGGCATTAGACGCATTGAAGAAAGATCACGAGTTCTTGACTCGCGGTGGAGTATTTACTGAATCTATGATTGATGCATATATCAATTTGAAAATGGAAGATGTCACACGTTTCCGTATGACTACTCATCCAATCGAATTTGATATGTACTACTCCCTGTAAGCGAAGGAGAGAACTTGAGCGCAGGTCTGTTGCGCAATTCGTTCAAGGGAGCAGCTACGGCTGCTCCTTTTTTTCCGACATTGCTTGATCAGATGCCCAATGCCATCGTGGTATTTGAGGCTGAGAACCAACAATTGGTGTACGTGAACCCAGCTGCCGAGTCAGCCTTGGACCTCTCGCGTAAATCACTTGAGGGTCAATCTGTGCACAACTTATTTGGTGACAACGTAGCATTAAGTGACATGATTTCTGAGGTGAAACAGGGTCATGTATTGGCCCAACGCCAAGAAATGGTTTTGCATTCATTGCCGGGTAGCATTCATCAAGATTCCATTCCAGCGCATGTAGTGGTTGCAGCATTAGAGGATCCCGCGCTGATCATGATGGAGTGGTTTCCGATCGACCAACAGTTGCGTAGTGAGCGCGATGAACGCGTAACACAGCAGGTTGAAGCAAATAAACAATTAATGCGTAATTTGGCGCATGAGATTAAAAACCCATTGGGCGGTATTCGTGGGGCAGCGCAGCTATTAGAGTTTGAGTTACCAGACAAAGGCTTGCGCGAGTACACGCAAGTCATTATTAAAGAATCGGATCGTCTGCAGACTTTAGTTGATCGTCTCTTAGCGCCGCATCGCAAAGCGCATGTGATGGAATCCTTCAATGTGCACGAAGCATTAGAGCGCGTGCGTAGTCTAGTCTTAGCAGAGTTTCCAAAAGGTTTGCGAATTATTCGTAACTACGATACAAGTCTGCCTGATGTCTTGGGCGACCGAGAGCAATTGATTCAGGCAACCTTAAATATTGTGCATAACGCTGCACAAGCGCTTTCTGAAGAGATTAGCAGCGGTATTGCGCAAATTGAACTGAAGACCCGTGTGGCACGTTCCGTCACGATTGCAAAGCATCGCTACAAATTAGCGATGGATCTGCATGTGATTGACAACGGCCCTGGTATTCCAGAAGAAATTATTGAGCGTATCTTCTTCCCATTAGTTTCGGGAAGAGAGGGTGGCAGTGGGCTTGGTCTTACCCTAGCGCAAACCTTTGTTCAGCAACACCAGGGGTCTATTGCTTGCAATAGTCGTCCAGGACGCACCGATTTTCATATTCAAATTCCATATCGTAGGCAGGAGAAAGCATCATGAAACCAATTTGGATCGTTGACGATGATCAATCTATTCGTTGGGTCTTAGAAAAAGCTCTAGCGCGTGAAAATATTCCGCACAAGAGTTTCTCTAATCCAAATGACGTTCTGAATGCCCTAGAAAAAGAAGCTCCACAGGTGCTGATCTCCGATATTCGTATGCCGCGTGGCAACGGCTTGGATTTATTGCAGCACGTGAAGGCAAGTCATCCGAATTTACCAGTCATCATCATGACGGCGTATTCTGATTTGGACTCCGCTGTCTCTTCATTTCAAGGTGGCGCCTTTGAATATCTCACCAAACCTTTTGATGTCGAAAAGGCGATTGAATTAATTCATCGTGCGGTAGAGCAGGGCATCCGCAATGACTCTGGTGCGAAAGAGTTAACTGCGTGGAGACAAGACGCCACTGAGATTATTGGTCAAGCACCAGCAATGCAGGAAATTTTTCGTGCCATTGGGCGCTTAGCGCAATCTAACGCCACAGTCCTGATTACTGGAGAGTCCGGCACTGGTAAAGAGTTGGTTGCCCACGCCCTGCATAAGCACAGTCCATGCGCCAAAGGGCCATTTGTCTCATTAAGTACTTCGGCTGTGCCAAAGGATTTATTGGAGTCGGAGTTATTTGGTCATGAGCGCGGTGCTTTCCCAGGTGCGCAGACTTTGCGTCGAGGTCGTTTTGAGCAGGCTGACGGCGGTACTCTATTTTTAGGTGAGGTAGGTGACTTACCTTTTGATCTACAAACCCGTTTACTGCGCGTTCTGACTGACGGACATTTTTATCGCATCGGTGGACAAGACCCGATTAAGGCAAATGTTCGGATCATTGCTTCGACACATCAAAATCTAGATGCAAGAGTCACCGCTGGTTTCTTCCGTGAAGACTTGTTGCATCGGTTGAATGTGATTCGTTTGCGCATGCCTTCATTACATGAGCGTAGTGAAGACATTCCAATGTTAGCTAGACATTTCATGTTGAGCTGCGCGAAGTCTTTGGGCGTTGAACCTAAAAAATTGTCAGATGAAGTCTTAAAAGAAATGAGCGCAATGCCATTTCCGGGAAATGTACGTCAATTAGAGAACTTATGCCACTGGTTAACGGTGATGACGTCTGCAAACGTGATTGGCGTAAGTGATCTTCCGGCTGATATTGTTTCCGAAGTGAACGAACAACCCATCGTTATTCACGGCGAGTCTTCGCCAAGTAATCCCGTTGCTGCCAAAGTGGCTGTAGGTGACTGGGAGAATGGTTTGGGGCGTCTGGCTGTCAAGATGTTGCAAGATGGCGATAAAGAAGTTTTTGATGCCTTGACCGCACGTTTTGAAAGGGCAGTATTGCAGGCAGCTTTAGAAGTTACTCGTGGCAGAAGGGTAGAGGCTGCCCAGCGTCTAGGTATTGGCCGAAATACGATTACCCGTAAGTTGCAAGAGCTCGGTATTGATGACTGATTCAGTTCGAATAGCTGCGTGGAATGTGAACTCTTTAAAAGTTCGCCTTCCACAAGTGCTTCGTTGGTTACAAGATCAAGAAAGCAAGAAACAAGCGATTGATGCGCTTTGCTTGCAAGAGCTTAAGCTTACGGATGATAAGTATCCCCATAAAGAACTGGAAGATGCGGGTTACCTCAGTTTGGCTGCCGGTCAAAAGACTTATAACGGCGTTGCGATCATCTTGCGTAAAGCGGCACTCGCACCTATCGCTTCAGATATAGAAACAGCATTTCTGAGCCCCACTAGAAACATACCCAACTACGAAGATGAGCAGCAGCGCATCCTCGCGGCGACAGTTTGCTTTGCTGGTACGAAACCAATGAGACTGGTGTCAGCCTATTTTCCAAATGGACAATCGCCTGATAGCGACAAGTTTCAATACAAACTAGGTTGGTTGAAGGCATTACAAACTTGGTTAACAGAAGAGCTCCAACAGAACGAACGCTTAGCACTCTTGGGTGACTTCAATATTGCTCCGGCAGATGAAGATGTTCATGACCCTAAGGCATGGGAAGGGCAGAACCTTGTTTCACCACCAGAGCGTGAGGCGTTTCAAGATCTGATCAAGCTTGGGCTCCATGATTCATTCAGAATGTTTGAGCAGGCGCCGAAAACTTTTAGTTGGTGGGATTACCGCATGATGGGTTTCAGAAGAAATGCCGGCATGCGCATTGATCACATTTTGCTGAGTGAGGCACTCAAGGGAAGATGTAGTGCTAGCACGGTAGATAAAGTGCCTAGAGCCTGGGAGCAGCCCTCGGACCACGCTCCAGTGATTGCGCAGATCCAAAAGACTTAATCCGTAAGCCTAGGGCTTACACTAGCCCAGCATTCTGAATCTTGCTTTATCCTTATGATTAGTATCGATAATTTCCGCCCTTAGACAAAGCCATCAGTTTAAAAATTAAGCACTTGAATGCCATTACCTAGAAACACGATTACCCATGCACTCATAATTTCCGGTACCTTGATGCTTGCCGGTTGCATGATGGTTGGCCCGGATTTTGTAAGACCCCCTGTTAAGGCAGTAGATCAATATAAATCAACAGCTCAAACTGAATTTACCGAATCTTTGGGTGAAAACTCAAACAAGATTCTAGACCCAGTAGAGTGGTGGAAAAGCTTTAACGATCCGACGCTCAATGTCTTGCTAAAACAAGCTACTGCGCAAAACCTCACTTTGCAACAAACTGCTCTACGGATATACCAACTGCAGGCACAACTGGGTGTGAGCGATGCCGCATTATTGCCATCCGCCAATTTAAGTGCTTCATATTCCAATGCCCGCAATAGCGCAATTCAAGAAGCGATTAATGATTCCAATAATTTGGTCTCTAAAAATGCTTTGGTGCAGGTGAGTTGGGAGCTAGATTTTTGGGGAAAAAATCGCCGTGGAATTCAGAGCTCATTAAGCTCCTATTTATCTGGGGTTGCAGCCTTCTACTCGGCAGACGTGTCTTTAACTGCGGATGTTGCGAATACTTACATCAATATCCGCAACTATGAAGAGCTAATCATGGTTGCTAAAACCAATCTAGCTTTGCAAAAAGAAAGTTTACGTATCGCAGGCGCGCGCTTTAAATACGGTGCCACCTCGATGTTAGATCTGAGTCAGGCGCAAGCCCAGTATGAGCAGACGAAGGCCCAGATTCCGGCTTTGATCGCGAATTTAAAGAAAAACCAGCATGCCATGAGTATTTTGCTGGGCGAGCCTCCTGAGTACTATGAAAAGACTTACGGAAACACCAAGGGAAGCCTGAAGCCTCCATCTGAGCTTGGGGTTGGTATGCCAAGGGATTTATTACGTCGTCGCCCAGATGTTCTGCAGGCCGAATTTGATGCTGCTTCTAAGTCTGCTTTAATTGGTGTAAGCAAGGCGCAACTGTTCCCAACATTTACCTTGGGCGGTCTCTTTGGTTATGCCACCTCAAATTACGGAACCTTATCCTCCGCTAATTTATTTAGTTGGGGCAATAACTCTTCTGGGGTAAACGCTGGAATTTCCTTGCCGTTGTTTTATAGAGGCGCAATTGTGGATCAAGTCCGCGTGCAGGATGCTATTTTCCAGCAGAGTCTCTTGGCCTATCAAAACCAAGTCTTGAATGCCCAGAAGGAAGTTGAAGATTCGCTCATTACTATCTCGACCACTAAAAGTTCAAAAGAAGATTTAACGCGCGGTGTCGTTGCAGCGCAAAGTGCTGCAGATTTGGCTCTTGAGCGTTATAAGGCTGGGCAGAATGATTACACCACGGTGATCACTGCACAGCAGAATCTATTAAATATCCAAAACTCCCTGGTCCAAACTTCATCAAACGAGCTCATCGGATATGTAGTCGCATTTAAAGCACTTGGTGGCGGTTGGACTGCGGACATGAGTCCTCCTAAGTTGCCAGATCAGATGGTTGCCGATATGACCGACCGAACAGATTGGGGTTCTGTCCTCACTAGGACAGGTGATCCACTAACGGTGAAGGCTAGCAAGTTTTTGGTAGATGCTCCTGATCCATCAAAGCCCACACAAACTACTATGCCGGCTACATTAAATATGCCATCAAATACAACGACTCCGCCGACCCAGGGAAGTGCTGCGCCATGAAAGATCTATTAATAAAAGTCAAGCTTTTGCTGTTGCCCTTGTGGGACAAGCTTGTGACTCTATGGGGCTCGCTCTTAGGAAAATGGAATGCATTCCTAGTAAAGCTAAGCACGGTTGAGATTCCTATTCTCAAGAAGAAACTTTCACCACGGACAATTGGGGTTTCTTTATTAGTTCTCGTTGCTTTGATTGCGCTGATTTGTTTGAAGTCTTGTGGCAAAGAAATTAAGCAAACCCCAATTCCAGTAACAACCGCTCAACCACTGTCTCAAGAGATCCGCAGTTTTGCAACCTTTGATGGTCTAGTTGATCCATACCTGACGGTGAACTTGGACGCGCGCGTTAAGGGCTACCTTACTAAGATTGGTTTTGCTGACGGAGCGATGGTGAAGAAGGGCGATCTTCTGTTTGTCATTGAGCAAGACCAATACATACAAGAGGTGAAATTAAAACAGGCAATTTATACCGAAGCGAAACTTGAGTATGGCCGTCAGAAATCTTTACTCAAAGAGAATGCAACCTCGCAAGCAGCCGTTGATAAGGCCTTATCGCAATACCAGCAATCTGAGGCTAATTTAACGCTCGCAAAGATTAATTTGGGCTATACCGAAATCAGGGCACCATTTGATGGGCTCATGGGAAGGCACTTATTAGATGTCGGTACCTATTTAGATTCCACTACAAAGGGTGTGCAACTCTCCAGTATTCAGCAGATCTCCCCCATTTATGTGTACTTCTCTATTAATGAGAGGGATTACTTAAAGTTTCAAAGGGGTCAAGATGCAAACGCAGAACGTAAGTCTGAAGTAAATACCTTGCCCATCTATGCCGGTCTTCAAGGTGAGGTTGGATATCCTTTTGAAGGTGTTTTGGATTACGCCGCAAATTTGATTTCTACAGAGACTGGATCCTTGCAATTGCGGGGAATCTTCAAAAATGAGAAGTACGACTTAATCCCTGGTTTATACGCTCGAGTTATGGCTCAGTATGGCGCGCCAAGACAGGCTTTGCTGCTGCCCAAGACTGCTGTAATGACGGATCAAGTGAGTGACTATGTTTTTGTTTTAGATAATGCCATGCGTGCTCAACGTCAAGACATTAGCCTAGGTCAGCGCTTTGAGAAGTATGTCGAGATCAGCAAAGGGTTGACTCCAGATAGTAAGGTGGTCATTAATGGTTTTATTAATCTGAGCATTAATCAAATTGCTAGCCCAACACAGGTCACGCTTGAGGCAATGCCAGCTCGATAATCATGCTCTCTAAATTTTTTATCGAACGGCCGGTACTGGCCAATGTGATTGCTCTGGTCATGCTGCTGATTGGAGCAGTGTCCATTAATAGCTTGCCAATTGCTCAGTACCCAAATATCGTACCTCCCACGATTCAGGTAACAGCACGATATCCAGGTGCAAGCGCCACGCTTGTACAGCAATTAGTAGCGAGTAATATTGAAACCCAGGTGAATGGTGTTGATGGCATGCTCTACATGGAGTCCGCATCCACCAATGATGGAAACTACACTCTTACGGTTACCTTTAAGGTCGGAACAGACCCTAATTTAGCTCAGGTCAACGTACAAAACCGGGTAGCGATTGCGCTTCCTTCTTTGCCGCAGGCTGTGCAAAAGCAGGGCGTCACAACCAAAACACAATCGACTGCCATTCTGCAGTTCGTTACCCTCACTTCATCCAATCCAGATTATGACGGCCTATTTTTAAGTAACCTGGCTAACTTAAAGTTGCAACAGCGCTTAGCGCGATTGCCGGGCGTAGCTGCTGCCAATGTCTTTGGGGTGGGTAATTACAGTATGCGAGTTTGGCTTGACCCAGCCCAACTCAAGATGCGCAATCTGACGCCAAATGATGTCATTGCCGTTATTAATAAGCAAAACGTCTTGCTAACAGCAGGTCAAATTGGTGCCCCGCCCACACCGATGGGGCAAGATTTTCAGCTGACGCTCAATGTCACCAGCGCTATGACAACGCCTGAGCAGTTTGGCAGAATTGTTGTCAAGGCTGGTAACAAGGCTGAAATCACGTACTTGCGTGATATCGCCAGAATAGAAATGGGTAGTCAGAACTACAGTCAATTCTTCAAGATTGATGACAAACCTGCAGGTGGTATAGCTATTTACCAAATGCCGGGTGCCAATGCAATTGCTACTGCACAAGCGGTTCAGGATGAGATGAAGAGTATTGCCAAGACCCTTCCAAAGGAAGTTACTTGGGCTATTCCGTTTGATACCACGATGTTTGTTAAGGCCTCTATTCATGAGGTCTATAAAACGCTTTACGAGGCGGGCATCTTAGTATTGCTCGTGATTATGATTTTCTTGCAGAACTGGCGTGCCACGCTGGTGCCTGCTACAACAGTGCCTGTCACGATTATTGGCGCATTTGCCTGTATGGCTGCACTGGGCTTCTCTATCAACTTACTCACCTTGTTCGCGATCGTTTTATGTATTGGTATTGTGGTGGATGATGCGATTGTGGTGGTTGAAGCAGTTTCTAAGAAGGTAGAAGAGGGTGAAGATCCCAAGCAGGGTGCAATTGATGCCATGACTGCTTTGATGGGTCCGATTATTGGTATTACCTTAGTCTTGATGGCCGTGTTTATTCCAGCCTCGTTTATTGCTGGTCTTACTGGACAAATGTATCGGCAGTTTGCTTTGGTGATTGCAGCAACTGCTTTAATTAGTGGTATTAATGCGATTACTCTGAAGCCAACTCAGTCAGCGCAGTATCTCAAGCCGATTGATCCTAACAAGGTTAAAAATAAGCTCTATCAAAAATTTGATTTGTACTTCAATCGCTTGGCGACTTGGTATGGCCACAAGATTGAAGGCTTGATGAAGAATCGAGCTAAAGCATCGACGGTGGGCATTGCGATTATTGCCGCCTCTCTCATCGGCTTGATGTTTGTGCCATCTGGCTTTATTCCAAACGAAGACCAAGGCTACTTGGTGGTTTCAACTACCTTGCCTGATGCAGCTTCTTTGCAGCGGACTGAGGATGGGATGAAAAAAGCAGTTGATGTCATTAAGAAGGTTCCTGGTGTTGATACGGTTGTGGTGATCGGCGGCATTAACTTGCTGAACAATAGTAGCTCCCAATCCAATGCGGGTGGCTTATACGTCATCATGAAGAAATGGGAAGAGCGGGGCAAAGGTGAGGGCCTGCGTGATATCTATAACAATATGAATCAAGGCCTGAAGCAAGTTCAAGAGCTTAAGTCTTTTGTGCTCTTGCCGCCAGCCATTCCAGGTTTGGGTCTATCGGGTGGTTTTGAGATGAGACTGATGCTGACGGATGGCAGTAATAATTTTGCTAAGTTAGATGCTGCCGCTAAGACCTTTATTGCTGAGGCGCAAAAGCATCCAGAGATCATGATGATCTTTACGCCATTCCAAAACAATGTTCCGCAACTCCAACTCACCTTCAATGTAGGTAGGGCTGAAACTTTTGGTGTGGATATTGGGGATGCCTACGATGTATTGCAATCCTATCTTGGGTCTTCTTACGTCAATCAATTCTTCAAATACGGCCAAACCTATCAAGTCTATGTTCAAGCCGACGGTAAATACCGCAACGCTATAGAGCAAGTAAATCGTCTGTATGTAAAAAACAAGAGCGGCAATATGGTTCCTCTGGGATCCTTCATTGATGTCAAAGACACTACCGGACCAGCATTTGCTTCACAGTTCCAGCTATATCCTTCTGCTGCTGTTTTAGGCGCTGCCAATGATGGTTATAGCTCTGGACAGGCAATGAAGGTACTGGCGCAGGTAGCCGCCAAGACCTTGCCAGACGGTGTCGCGTACCAGTGGGCGGGTATGTCTTATCAAGAGGATCTAGTTGGAAATACCGTGATCTTGATTTTTGCGCTATCCATCTTGTTGGTGTACTTAGTACTCGCTGCTCAGTATGAAACTTGGATAGCGCCGCTAGCTGTTTTAACTGCAGTGCCACTTTCTTTATCCGGAACGGTATTGGCCTTATTGCTAACAGGCCTACCAAATAATATTTATGTTCAGATTGGCCTAGTGTTAATGATTGCGCTCTCATGTAAAAACTCGATTTTGATTGTTGAGGTCGCCATTGAGTGTAGACACAAAGGCATGACTTTTGTTGATGCTGCTCTAGAGGCTTCCAGAGAACGTTTTAGACCAATTGTCATGACATCGATTGCCTTTATTTTGGGTGTCATGCCTTTGCTTCTATCTACTGGTGCAGGTGCAGCAGCGCGTATCTCCTTGGGTATTACCGTATTTAGCGGCATGATTGCCTCTACCTGCCTTGCGGTGGCATTAGTACCGGTCTTCTATGTAGAAATCGAAACCTTCTTTGAGAACCGCGCGAATAAGAAAGCTGAAAAGACCACTCAAAAGAAATAGCTAGAGGGGTATGGGGTATCCCGCTGGTATGTTCGGGATTTCCCCATCACTTCCATGGGATGTAGGTAAATGTAGTTTGGTATATTTACTGGAATTGTTCTATTTTTAACCGACAGGGCTTACGCCTTGGATACTTACCAACCCCCGATGAAAAAATTACTACCTATTCTGATCTTTGGCACCTCTCTTGGCGCAATGTCTTCAGTAACATTTGCCAATCCTCCAATGCCACCTTTCTATGCTTCTGTTATAAAAATGGCTCCAGAGGGTAAGTTGGGGCAGGTCATCAAAAAAGAAAAAATAGAAACATCTGTTAAAGGTGCGCAAGCATGGAAGATTGCTTACATTTCTTCAGATGTTGCTGAGCGCAAGACCATTTCAACTGGTTTAATCGTAGCGCCTATTGGACAGGCTCCTAAAGAGGGTAGACCAATCATGGCCTGGGTCCATGGCACAACAGGATCAGCCCAAAACTGTGGCCCTTCTCAAATTATTAATCCAGTTACTCCTTTAAATGAGTACTTCTTAATGGATGGCAATTCTTGGACGGATTACGGTATCCCGAACGTAGAAGAATTTATTAAAGAAGGCTATGTCATCGTTGCTACCGACTATCAAGGTCAAGGTGGTGGCGGTAAGCATCAATACGCAGTGGCTCAAACTAATGGTAGAGATGCTATTAATTCTGCAAGAGCGGCTAGCTCCATGAAAGAGGTCGGCGCTGGTAAGAAGACCATTATTTATGGTTGGTCTCAAGGTGGCGGGGCGACGATTGCAGCTGCAAGTCTGCCAGAGTATCAAGCTCAACAGGGCACTGCGGCAGATAATCTCCAATATCTTGGATTTGTTGCGTTGGCACCAGACGACGTAGCGGCGGTACTACCAAAGTTACCAGCGGATGAGGCAGGCGCCAATAAACTCATGAATGAATTTACTCAGGCGAATGTCCCGAATATATTTCTATTTGCTCATTACGTCATGGGTCTTTGGGGAGCTCAAGCAGCTAATCCGAATCTAAAGCTAACAGATGTGTTGACTGATGAAGGTGTAAAGGTCGTTAACCAGTTAGCCGGCAATAAATGTGTTCACGTGATGGCTGATTCATTTGGCTATTCTTACGGCGATCAATATAAGTCTTTAATTAAGCCCCAGCCTAGCAACTCCTTAGCGTGGATCCAAGCATTTATTAATGGCAGCGTAAAACCAGTGAAACCAGTAGCGCCAGTAGTGATTTACTGGGGCACCAAAGATACTGCAGTCCCACCAGTCATGCACGAGCTTTATCAAAAGCAGATGTGTGCAATGGGGGCGAATGTGGGAAGAAATCAGCTACCAGGTGAGCAAACACACTTCACAACTCCTGGTGTATCAGCGCCTATGTATCTAGCTTGGGTAAAGGATCGCATTGCAGGTAAGTCGCTGGCAAATGGTTGTCCGCAACCAAGTCAAAAACAATAATCTCAATTTCAAAAAACTAAGACATCCATAACCACCTTCGGGTGGTTATTCTTTAGGAGTATATGTATGACCCAATCCACTCGCCGTAATTTCCTTAAATCATCTGCAATTGGTGCGGCAGTTGCTGCTAGTACTCAGGCTTTTCCCCAATCGCCAGCTGTATCTAAAAAGACTATTGCGGAAGTGAGAGCTTTGGATGCAAAAGAAATTCAGAAAACAACCTCAAGCTGGGATGATGGTCTAGCCCATCCGATTCCATATAAAAATCCTCCGGGTAAGGGCAAAGATAGGGCGATCGTATTGGGAGGAGGCTCTGAATATATGAGCTCATTTTTAGTTGGCTACTTTCATGCAATGCTAACCAATGGTATTGATCTTCGCTTAGCAGACATTGTGGTTGGCACATCTGCTGGCGCAGTTTTGGGCAGCGCTTTATTAGGTGGCCGCCTAGACTTATTCTCAGTAGAATTTAATTTATTGGCCGACTATCCAAAGATCATGGCTAAGCTAGTTCCAACGAAAAAATTCTTGCCTAGCCAGGAGCGTGTAATGAAGATGGGGCTTAGTGCCAAGGATGGTAATCCCGATACTATTCAGGCGATTGGTCATGCTGCAATGGCTGCAAAATCCATTCCATCTGATAAGTTTCAAAATAACATTAAAGTTTTCTTGGGGGGTATGAAAACTATTCCCCAAAAGATGTATATCACTACGATTGATTGCTATACCGCTGAACGTCTGGTGATTGCTCCAGATTCAGGTGTAACGGTCATTGATGCCTGTGCAGCTAGCGCTTCTGCCCCAGGCGTCACTGGCCCAACCTGGGTTAAGGATCGCGTTTGTATGGATGGTAGTATCGGTTCCACCGAAACCCATTGCGACATTGTTGCGGGATCTAGGCGAGCCCTAGTAGTAGCTCTGGCAGATACTATTGAGCAAGAAAAAGAAGGGCTGCGTTTGAACCATCTGCCTAATACTATTTTGCAAGAGGTAAAGGATTTAGAGGCGGCCGGCACCAAGACCAAGTTGGTTGTGGTTGGGATGCTTCCTGGCAGAAAAACAATGAGTGTTGTAGATCCGGCAATTATGGAGCCAGCCATTCAGTATGGATATGAGAGAGGAATGCAAGATCTCCCTGAGATGAAGCGTTTTTGGATGTCCGCTTAAGGCCTAAGGCAATTCTTGCTCAGTATTGAAATGCTAGTATGACTCTTTAAAACCAATCCAAACTAGGACCTTATGACAGCTCTGAATAGCCCCCTAAGTGTTTTGACTATGGCTTTAATACGGGGTATTTGTTTGGCGATTGCTACCCTTTTCATTTCTCTGGGCCTAAGCATTCCAGTGCAAGCTCAAGAAAAACCTGAGGTTAAGTATGCCCAAGTAGGAGATGTGAAATTAGCCTATTACCTAAAAGGCCAAGGGGACCCAATGATTCTCATCATGGGTTATGCCGCCACCATGAGTGCTTGGGATCCAGCACTTCTAGGTGAGCTAGCAAGAAATAACCAGCTCATTATTTTTGACAATCGCGGAGCTGGATTCTCAACCGATACCAAAGAAAACAATACAACCATTCCGCAAATGGCAGACGATGCCGCAGGCTTGGTTAAGGCACTGGGTTTTAAAAAGGTAAACGTGTTCTCGTGGTCAATGGGCGCACGAATTGGTCAGCAGCTAGTTATCAGGCATCCAGGGTTGGTTAACAAAGTCATTCTGTGTGCCCCAAATCCCGGTGGAAAATATCAGGTCGCTATTGATAAAAAGGTTGGGGAGGAGTTGAATAATCCAAGCCTTTCTCCTATGGAGAATTTCGAGTTGTTATTCCCAATTACTCCTGAAGGCAAAGCGGCTGCCAAGGTTGTATACGGGAGATTTATGGCGGCAAAAGCCGCTGGAACCATACCTAATGATTTTGTAATCTCTAAAGAAGCTAAGGAACGCCAGGTTCGTGCTCGCATCACTTTGTGGAATGCTGATAATCAGAACTACCAGGATTTAAAGAAGATTAAAGTTCCCGTTCTCGTGGCTGACGGTCGTGAGGACATCATCGACAATCCAAAAAACTCAGTTGTGATTGCTAATCAAATCCCTTTTGCTTGGTTGGCCTTTTATGAGGGCGGCCATGCATTCTTATTTCAAAGCTATAAGAAGCTTTCTGAAACTGTGAATGTATTTCTCCAAAAAGACTAGCTAGTTCTGTATTCTCAAACTTAAAAGCCACTCATCGTGAACTGACCCCCAAAAGTTGGACAGTTTAGTTAGGTTAGCACGAGGGATTGAGTTCGGTATTGCACCGGGCTTAATCCCTTTAGTTTTTGTTTGATCCGATCATGGTTGTAGTAGTGGATATATTC
>NZ_JACVPG010000015.1:0-39803 GCF_018882045.1 Polynucleobacter sp. Fuers-14
AGCTACGGCGCCGCCTAAGGCGCTAGCAGTTTCGCTATTGACAAAGCCGCTGTAAGTCACGCCATTGCCGCCGGTGTATGCCTGACCATCATAGGTCTTAGTAGCGTTGGCAGCGGTCACGGTTAGGGCTACTTTATTAATTGTGAGGGTACCGCTGGTATTACCTGTGCTGGAAATTTGATAGTTTGCTGCTGAAGTGCCCGCGAGACTGGTTACCGACATTGTGTATGTACCAGCTGTGGTTGCTGCGGATAGAGTTACAGGTGTGCCCCCACTAAGAGCGCTAACAGCACCTGTAACCGTATCGCCACTAATAATTCCTGTTAAGGTTGGGCTACCTAATGAAGCTAAAACTCCATAGTTTGCACTTGTATTTGTAACGCTATATGTCAATGCCTTTTGATTAATAGTCAAAGTTCCAGGTGTATTGCCAGAGCTTGCTATTTGGTAATTTCCTGCAGAAGCACCTGTCAGAGCAGAAACTGCCATTGAGTAGGTACCGGCCGCTGTATTTGTTGCTAAGGTCACAACACTTGCGCCGTTATAAGCAGTCACTGTACCAGCAACAGTATCGCCACTAATAATGCCTGTAAGCGTGGCAGCGCCAAGGCTACCTAACGTGCCGTAGGTAGTGCTTGTATTGCTTACGCTGTAAGTTAATGATGCCTTAGCTATTGTTGAAACTGCTCCTACATAAGTAATTGCGTAATTCGTAAGATTTGTTCCAGAGGCTGCACTAGGTGTGGTGTTGAATGATCCTGCTGTAGCAGCCGTAGATGAATTTAACGCGCTTCCCTGACCCAATACGCCGCCGCTCAAAATTGTTTGGGCTGCAGAACTTACAGCATCATTTGTTGCTACACCACCTATAGAGGTTACTAGCCCGCTAACAACATAGCCGGCATTAGTTACCAATGTGCCATAGGTAGTTGTTTTGTTATAGGTCGTTGTGCTGACTGCATCTGTAATGGTGAGCGCAGCAGGTGTAATGGTATAGGTTGGCGAACCAGAAATGGTGACCGTATTGCCAAGTGTTGAAGTAATGCTACCATTGTTAATTACAGTGGCTGATTGAACAATATTGGCATTTGTAGAGCTTGTGCCGATTGCGCTACTCCATCTCAAGGAAGACAAGATGGTATTAAGATCAAGCGTCACACCAAAACTTCCGCCGCCGCCAGATACCAGCGTGACATTGTTTGCTAGCCAATTACTTGCAGCTGTTGAGTTATAGGCGGTTCCATAAACTGTAGAGTAATTCGATCCCAATGTAGCAACTACAGTATTACCAGCAACAATGCGGTAATTAATATAGTTGCCGCTGGTATATCCAGAAGGAGTAGTAAATGTTCCGCCGGACTGGTTATAGGATATGTTGCTTCCGGTTGAAGCATTTGATGAAGTGATACCTAACGCTGTAGCAATTGAGCCGCCAGTTGAGCTCTCGGGCTGCGCCATGGAGATAGAGACTACCCCGCCAGTATTTGTAACCGTGCCGAGAGCCGTAATTGTTCCGCCTGTTGTGGTGCCCGCTGCAATGCCTTGACCGCCAGTGATGCGAATTCCAGAATCACCAGAGTTGGTTACTGCAGCCAATGAAACGTTACCAACTGCGCTGATGGTAATTCCGGTACCGGTTGAGCCAGTGTTATTAATGGTGCCAGATGCTGCTATTGAATTAGCGGAGCCTGTTGAGGTAATCGCAATACCATTGCTTGCTTTTAATTGAGCAACCGAGATAGCGCCACCAGAAAGGTTAATTGCAGCAACAGGAGTTGTTAGGCCTACGTTACCACCCAAAGTAATAGCACCCGTACCAGATGAAATCGTCAGATTATTAGCGCCGTTAATAGTGCCGTAGAAATAGACTGGACCATTACTTGCGCTAGTAGTAAGCGTTGTCGCATTATCGATTGTTACTGGAGCTGCATTAGTACTAGAGCCAATCGTGATGCTGCCTGCAGCAGCTATTGAAGAGCTGGTGGTGACACTCATGTCCAAGGTAACAGCGCTAGAGTATGCGATTTGCAAAGCGCCCGAAGAAACTGTCAGCGTTCTTGCATTGCCACTAGCACCCAAGGTAACTGTGCCTTTAGCTTTAATACCATCCGTTACGCCAACAGTAGAGTTACCGGTGGCATTAGCACCAACGGATAGGTTGAATGTAGTGTTAGCCGTGTGTAAACCAGCCACTTTTATAGCGCCGCCAATGGTGATTGAACCTGTTTGAGCAACTGCAGTAAATGCATCCCCACCACCACTCAATACAATAGAACCATTACCACGTGTGGCACCACCAGCTGTGCTTGTAGTAACAGTGGCATAAGTTGCGTTGACATAACCAGAGCCGCCACCGCCGCCGCCTGCATCTCCGCCGCCGCCGCCATAGTAGCCACCACCGCCGCCGCCAGAATTGGTTACGCCCGTGCCTCCAGCACCACCCCTTCCGAAAGTACCAGCAACTCCAGGGTAGCCACCCCAACCAGTTCCGCCCGCACCACCTGCAGACTGGGAGGCACCAACACCAGGCCCACAAGAACTGCAGGAAGCACTCCCACCAGAACCATTACCGCCTCCAACGCCACCATATTCAGCGCTATTACCCTGATTGCTACCCCAACCGCCGCCGCCACCGGCAACAACTAATACGCCTGAGCTAACAGCGTTACCCGCAGTAGACATGAGCGTGTTGATGGTTTGAATCGATGTAGCACCACCACCTCCACCGCCACTTGAAGCAATACCATTAGCACCACCATTCCAACCGCCAACCGTTCCACTACCAGCACCACCCACAAATAGATAGAGATTTTGACCGGCTGTGACACTCATGGTTCCAGAAATTAATCCACCCAAGCCACCATTACCGGTACTGGAAGCACCACTTGCGCCATTAACGGAGTAAGTAATCGTGCTAATTCCTACTGGTACAACATAGGTTTGTGAGGCACCCGTGTAGGAGTATGTATTGCTAAATGAAGCTACATAAGAACCTGTTCCACCAAGACCAAGGTAATTTAGAGCCGTAGTCTGACCAACTGCACCGGTAATAGATACAGAACCAACACCACTGGCTAAGTAAAGATTGTTAGTGTTTGCTGTAGTGCCATCAATATTTCCGGAAATGGTGATATTTGCTCCGGTTGAAGATGCGCCTAGGGTTGTCAGGTTAACGTTAGCACCAGTTAATACAACATTGCTGCCGTATGTTTGGGTGCCAGAGGTTTGGACATATCCGCCAATACTAATAGCTCCTGATGTAGTTACGGCAACTGAAGTCAGCGGGGTGACCAAGCCAATATCAGCATTGAAAATTGTATTGCCTGAACCATCACTAATAGAAAGAGTCTGTGATCCATTAACCGCTGAGCTTATTGTGACATTTGAATTTGTAGTGGTGATGCTTGTGGGACCCGCCAATGTCACAGCGCCTGTATAAGTCTGTATACCGTTTGTAGTTATTGGGCCAGCTAATGTAGATATCCCAGCAACAGACAAGCCGCTATTAGATGTTGAATTAGTAATAGCAGATCCAGAAGCCATTGAAATTGAACTGAAATTCAGTGTTCCGGCGTATGCCAGATCTAATGTTGCACCATTGGCAATAGAAACCAATCCGCCGCTTGCTCCATTCAGAGCATTTGCACCGCCAATAGCCAGAGTTCCGCTATTGATATTGACTGGGCCAGTGAATGAAGTATTTGGGCCAGAGATGGTTGTAGTGCCAGCGCCTGCCTGAATTAAAGTACCTGCACCAGAGATCGTGTTGCTTACGTTTGTAGCAGCAGATAAGTTAAAAATCAGGCTGGCGCCAGAAGCAACGGAGATCGCACCTGTTGAGCTCGTCATGCCAGTCGCAGTTGCATTGCCATATTGCAATGATCCATAGGAAACTGTTGTAGTTGTAGCGCTAGTGCCGTAAGTATTGGCGCCAGACAAAATTAACTTGCCCGTATTTCCAGAGCTTGAGTTAACCGTTAAACCATATCCACCCGTCAGAGCGCCTGAAATGGTTTGAGTTCCGGTGCCAGCATTGATGGTTGTAGCGCCACCTAGAGTGACAGATCCGCTAAGTGCGTTGTTCCCAGAGGTAAATAATAATGATGCGCCATTCAAAGCAATCGGATTGGCAACAGTGATTCCACCTGAAATTGATAGAGTGGCTCCTGAAGCTACTGTTGCTGTTGAGGCTTGACTTGCTGTGTAGTTTGTACCAAATGCACCCTGTGCAGATGTATCGGCCAATGTAAAGGTATAGTTATTCCAGCCATTTACGGTGGATTTTTGAATATTCGTAATGGTGGTTGACCCACTAATACCTTGACCGGTGATTACCGCGCCCACTCGAATCTGAGCAAGACTGAGATCGGTAGCGCTTCCAATTGGAGCCTGTCCAATAATGTAGTTATTTGCAGAATAATTGCCATCAGCAAATGCGGCGCTTACTGCGGCACCCAAAGCATTAGCATTAGAGATGGCCAATGTTCCGGAGCTTACTGTGGTGTTACCACCGTAAGTGTTGGATCCGCCAAGAACAACGGTACCAGTCTGCGAGTTCCCATTAATTGTTAGTGCGTAGCCATTACTACCATCAGCAATGATTCCGTTGTAAGTTAAGGTGTCACCGCTATTTGCAGCCAATCCACCGCCGCCTAAACCTAAAGTGATGCCGCGATTCGCGTTCAATGTCACTGTAGTGGCGTTTAATAAGAGTGTCCCGCCATTTTTAAGCGTAACCCAGGCAGCATTTACTGAACCAGGCGCCACACTTAAAGAGGTATCCGCTGTAATTGACACAATACCGTTATTAACAACCAAGCCACCTAGGCTATTCGATTGATTTAACGCAAATGTAGAGGTTGCAGTAGCGCCATTAAATTGAAATACACCACCTGCACCGGTAGTAATAACACCACTCTGCGAACCTGAAGATCCTGCAATCGTAATATTTCCGTTTGCATTTGTACCGGTTGAGGTTAATGCGGCATTAATCGCAACTGCAGCACCATAAATATTAATAGCGCCAGCAATACTGGTAGCAGAACCGACTGTCACATTCTGGTTATTGGTCGATTTGCCAATAGTCAAACCAGACAAGTTAGAGCTTAATGTTAGGCCAGCTACTGGCCAGGTCAATGCTGACGAGAAACTGTTGCTATTGGATTGAATGGTTAGGGTACCGGAGCTAGCGACACTGCCAGCCCAATTTGTAGATGCGCCGGCATTCACCACAATGGCATCCGCATTGAGACTAATATTGCTTGAGCTCGCCGCCATAGATACGCCGCCAACTGTAACAGCGGCTTGACCTATAGTTACCACATTATTTGTTAGTGTACGACCACCCATGGAGATTCCATAAGTACTTGCATTACCATAACCACTTAAGTTAATTGCACCGCTAGTTGACAGAATTTGAGCATTATTGATGTCGATGCCATTTCCATAGCCGCCCGTATTACCAGTTGTTGAGGTGGTACCTTTGCCAGTCAGGGTAACGCCCCCGCCATTAGTTGCGGCGATCACAGTACCAATAGCCCCTGTAGTGGCACTACCGCTGTAATAAATCATGATGCCACTGGAGTTGATCGTTGACGACCCGCTCGAGTCTCCAATCAATGTGATGGCATTAGCACTTGTATTACTTGAAATGATGTTGGTAGTCGTTCCATCACCAGCAGCATTTAAATGGATACCATATGCGTAACCATTTCCAGCAACAGTAGCGGCTGTTTTACCGCTGATATAAATAGTTCCCTGCCCGGAATTGATCGTTCCACCAAAGATAGCAATACCATCTTCATTACTTAATGCGGAAGTGGCGTTAGCGCCTTGACCCTGAATAATGATGTTGCCACCACCAGAGTTCATAGAAAGTCCACTCAAAGCGATGACGCCGATGTTGAATCCACCGGCAATACCACCCGTTGGCAAAGCGGCGATACCAATAGCATAGCCAGCAGGCGCTCCACTGCCATTATCAGCACCACCAGCTAATGTAATAGCACCTCCACCGCTTGCGTTATTCGCAGTAGAACCGTTGTTTGTATTAAATGTATTGCTAGAATTAATCTCAATATCGCCGGCAGTTCCATTGGAAGAATTAGCCCAGAAAGTAATTGGGCCTTTATTTGTTTGGAATGTTAGCCCTGTTACCGTAAGAATATTGCCAGTGGCTTTTGCCATCAGACCATTGCCTGCGCCAGTAACAGTCACACCGTTATTAAACGTTACATCTCCAGCCACAGCATTCAGTGTTAATGCTCCAGGAGTAGACACATTTGTGCTGGTGTAGACATACCCATCAGTAAGGACTGTTGGCCCATTAATCGAAATTGGTGAATTAACCTGGATATAGGTTGCCGAAGGCATGGTGGTGCCGCTCACAGACGCAGCCCCAATCGTCAAGCCAGTTAAATTATTACCGGTTGCAAAATTCCACCAACTTGTAGCAATGCTACTTGCTGAAGCAGCGGTAACCGGCAGTATGGTGACTGTTCCAGAATTATAAAAATCGAATGCAGTACCAGCATTGTTACCGTTACCGTTAGTCCACCAATTCCAAGTATCGAATTGAACCTTGACATTACTGCTTGAGCTAGAAACATTTAACGCGCTTGAACCCAATGCGGTTGTTACAGCAGTTGCTGATGAAGCGCCAATATTGAGAACACCTGCGCTCTGAGCCGCAATATACAAACGACCACTGGCTGTAGTGCCTAGAATATTGATGGAACCAGAATTCGCTAGGATGTAATTGGTGCCATTGAAATAGATATCAGCTACATTGCCAGCTATATTTCTTGTGCCTTGAATAGTGATACCGCCGCCCACGCCCGTTGCTGCAATTACTGTATTGCTAGCATTGTTAAACATGATTCCGGAGTTCCAGCTTGCATTTGCTGCGGTAGCAGCACTGCCAATGATCTGAATTGCATTTGCAGTGGTGTTGGCAGAGGTTATAGTTTGACTATAGGATGCTGCGTTAAAGTCAAATAGAATGCCAGATGTGTAATCGCCAGCATTGGTCGACTGCCCGATACCTGAAATATAAATAGTGCCAGTACCGCTATTGATATAGGCATTTTGATCAACTCCAAAGCCCCAAGCGCCAGCAGCACCGCCCTGACTTGAGGTTCCAGATTTACCTAGGATCGAAATATTGCCGCCCGCAGTATTAAAGCTTTCTGCAACAAACCGAACCCCCTCAGATTGGCCGGATGTTCTTCCCTGAGCATAGCCAGTAGCAGTGACAATACCGTTTGAATCTTTAGTAAGCGTACCTCCGCCAAGGAATAAATTTCCACCATTGGTATTAATGTTGGTTGTTCCCCAACCAAATACTCCGCCGCCGCCAGTGCCTGCAGAATCTGAAGCAAGAGCAACAGTACCGTTTTGCGTAGTAATAGTTACAGCACCAGAAGTACTTGTATTAATCCCCAGAGTCCCCGCAGCCTGAGCCAAGAACTGACTACCAGATCCGCTTAGCGTGACATTCTGATTAATCTGTATTGAACTTCCACCGGTATAGGTTGACTTCAGGGTTACATTACCCGAACTAGAAATACCATTAATTGAATTCACGCCGCCTACAGTCAAGACACCTGCAGAGGTCAAATTCAATACGCCCGTACCAGAGGAAGCCACAGTTAAATTATTGGCAATACTTGCCGCAGTAACGGTTGGAATATTAATAAACGCTATTCCATAATTGCTACTATCAGTAAAACTACTGCCAAATGTAATGCTACCTAGGCCACCAGCATAAGCAGCACTAGCAATCGTTATTGCTCCATTTGCATTAGCTGTTGAACCGGTATTGGAGTTTATTAATGCACCATTACTACCTACACCTACCCCATTGAGAGTGAATGGATTGAGTATTGAATAGCCATTCAGATCTACAGTTGCATTGGACGTATTCGCAGAGCCAATCGTAATAGAACCTAAACCAAATGGACCAGATGTAAGTGTTCCGCTACTTGAAGGGGTTGAATTTCCGCCGGCGGCCAAGGTTCCTGCCGACACGATGGTATCGGCAACACCTACAGCTCCATAGGTATTGGGGCCAGAAAGAGTGATGGTGTTATTTCCAACCTTGGTAAGCACTTTATTGCCAGATATTGTTCCGCTCAGAGTAAAGTTGTATGTACCACCGATAGCAGCATCAGACATCAAGACAATATTGCCGCTCTCCGTTGCTGCAGTTGAGTTTGAATTAACAATTACACCCTGCCCCGTGCAGCAACCATACAAACTCAGATTATTTGCAATGGTTTGTCCATTTAAATCCAACTTTCCGCCGTTAACCGTTACGGTGCCCGTACCAAGTGGACCAGCAGTGATTGCATTTGACGCAACCGTAGTATTGGCAGCAACCTTAAGGATGCTTGCAGAGATAGTAGTACCTCCAGTAAAGCTGCTTGGGCCAGAAAGGACTTGAGTAGGATTACCTGTTCCACTACCGCTATAGATTAATGAGCCTCCACCTGTAATGGAACCTGAGTAAGTTGGCGTAACGGAGGACGTATTAGACAGAGTGATGACATCGCCTGTGGTTGTGATAATGCCACCAGCGCCAGACAGACCACCAGTAATGCCAATTGCTTTTGACGCGCCGGTCTCAGTAATAGACTGATTCAAAGTAACGCCAGTGCCAGTTGCGGTCAAAGAAATTGCATCCGTGGAGGATAGACCAACCACTGAGTTAACGGTACCAATATTGAGCGAACCGCCGGTATAAGTAATAGCGCCAATATTGCTAGATGAAGCTAGGTTGGTAACAGCATTACTAGTATTGCTGAATGTATATGAACCGGCACCGGTTGCAAGCAGGCCAGAAGCGGTGATCAAGCCTGTGATGTTGGTATTACCCGAAGTGCTAACGTAACCGTTTGAAGCTGAAATACCGTACGTCCAGTAAGTTCCTCCAGCATATCCAGATGCTCCAGCACTTGGATTGGCGGCAGCATAAATGGAATTCGCTATCGCATTAGCGATGGAGGTTGCCGCTCCCAAGTTAGCACCTTGGAAAATAATATTGCCATTAGAACTGCTCAGACTCGTAGATGCATTACTCCATACACCGTAAGCAGATCCGCTTGTCGCAGAAGCGGTTCCGGAAATTACAATGTTGCCATTAGTGGTAGCAATCGTATTGGAGGAAGCATTTGGGGCTACATATACAGCCGCATAGTTAGTGTTCGTACCATAACCAATCAAGCTAATGTTAGCGGCAGCACTCATTGCAGAATAGGAATCAAGAAAAACACCATAGGCTCCTGCACCGGTAACAGTGATATTGCCTGATCCAGCCAATGTTCCGTTAGCAAAGGTAGGCATTCGAATATAAGTGCCGGCCCAAATTGAATTATTTCCGAGCCCGTTGATGGAGACGTTCCCAGAATCAGATATGACACCAGAAGTCGCATTAGGTGCCGTGGTGGTAACCATGCCTTGATAGACACCAATGCCTTGAGCATTGATACCATTCATGATGACATCGCCAGCAGCCCTAAAAGTGCTTGTAGCATCATAAATGGCAATTCCAGCACCTGCGTAATAGCAGCCCGAGCCACATCCACCAAAGCCATTCGATTGATAGCCGTTAGCATAACCATTTAAGGTCAAAGAGCCGCTGTAAGAACGAATATAAACGCCGGGATTTCCAGACCAGAATATGATTCCATAGCCGGCGCCATTATTAGAAACGCCGTTATAGTCAGCCGATCCAGTGATCGAGATATTGCCATAAGCATAGAACTTTGGATTTCCGAATATCGCCACCCCAGATGCATTTGAGTTACTAGCACCGGCTGAATAAGCATAAATTTCTTGTCCATTCATCGTAATGCCGCCACCTTGAGTGCCTGCAGTTGTTGCACTTACGGTGTATGGGTTGCCAACAGCATATAAATTCCCGTACCAAACAATGCCCCACCAGTAACCAGTAGCTGCCGAGCCAGCCACCGCAGATGAGAAGCCAGATGGAGAGTAGTTTGTAGGTCCGCCAGAGATAGCGCTTGTGAGGTTTGTAACCGCAGTGCCAATGGCAGCATTGGCTGTGTTGTAGAGGTTATTTGTGTTCGTAGATAATGAAGAGCCTTGGAACACAATGTTTCCAGCTAATGCAACAATATTAAGACTTGAAGTATCTGATTGAATTCCTACATTACTGGCGCTGTAGCCAGACACGGTAATGCTGCCATTAGTTGATCTTAATAATCCACCGGAGTTAGACGTTATTGCAGTTCCAGCAATGGAAAATTCAACACCATTTCCACTGGTAGATCCGCCGTAACCAATGATGTCAATATTATTTTTTGCGCTTACAGAGCCATTGAAATCAAAGTAAATCCCACCGTAATATCCTGCTGCCGAGATAGTAGTTGAACCATTGGTAGCAATGATGGGTGTACGCAGATAGATATCGTACCAAGTGGTATAAGTTTGAGTTGAGATACCTTGAATAGTGATATTTCCGTTTGTTGAAGTAACGGAACCGCCACTACCGCTATTGTTATATACCCAAAAAGCGATGCCTCCAGAAGCACCCGTAGTCACGCTATTGATATTAATATTTCCACTAGCCAGAATTTTTACAGACAAGTCGTTGAGAGTTACCCCATGACTGGCGCTGATCATATTCATATTGATAGCACCACCAGTAGACTGTAATGTGGAGCCCGGGTTTAAATTAGCACTGTAGTTTGAAGTATTCGTATTGGCATAAACATTCAAATTGCCGTCCACAATCACAGAGATATTGCTATTGACGATTAAGCCGCCCAAGGCGTTGATCGTTAATGAATTGCCCGCAGCGCTAGACATATTTCCAGCAAAGGTAATTGTCTGGGCATTAGAGTTTGTAGCAATGGTTGTATTCCCACCAAGCGAGCTAGCATTGACTGTAAGTGAAGTGTTATCCAAGAAATTTGCTTGACCACCAGTAAGGACCAAAGTAGCTACCGAGTTGGTGTTTGTAGTTGCAGTAAGGTTTGCTCCATACAAAGTCAAGGTATATGTACTGCCCGTGATAGCACCGCTCAGAGTGATTGCTCCTGGTCCGCCGATAGATGCATTAGATCCTAAGGTTACCGCCCCAATGTAGGTTGCGGGAGTCGAATTACTATTAATCAATGCGCCAGTGGTTGATGAAGCGCCAAATCCAGCGCCATTGATAGTCAAGGTATTGGTGTTGGTAAATGTTTGACCATTTAGGTCAAGCGTAGCGTATGGAGAAACTGTGATTGAGCCAGAACCGAAGGCCTTTCCTGAGCCTGCTTGCAAAATACCAGCAAGAACCAGAGTGCCTATGGAATAGGTATTAGCAGCATTTGATAACTGCACAGTATTACCGCTAGTCTTTTGAATATTAAATGCGCCGCCAATGGCACCGCTAACCGTGAAATTCAGAGGACCGCCGAACATTACATTGCTCTGCAACGTTACCGCCCCGCTTGCCACACCGCTGCCCACTGAATCTGTCAAAGCCATAGTACCAATATAGGTAGTGTTACTAGCGTTAAGTTGCCCATTCCCTGCGTTGAGATATAGGGCATTTGAAATAGTTAGGCCTGCTAAATCAAAAGTACCGTAATTTGTACTGCCGGTAACATAAATTTTTCCGGTGCCAAATGCTGTTGTACTACCCGCACGAACCGTTCCTGCGTTAACCGTCAGGTTGCCATTGTAATTACCAATACCGCTGCCACTAAATGTGGTTGAGTTGAAATAACTCACTGAAGCTAATCCATAGCCCGTTCCGGAAGCGCTAGTGGCAAGGCCTAGCGTTGCATAATTCGCAGTAGAGCTAGTAAGGTTTTGGCCCAAGTATGAATTAGCAGATGTATTAATGTAACCGGCAGTCTGCATCTGAATAGTTACATTGCTACCTGACTGAGCTAGTTGCGCAGTCACGTATTTAGTAAAGGAGCCATCGTAGTACTGAAACTCCACAACAGCAGCGGCCGTAGATCCACTACCGGTATAACTTACGATATACATATTCGCACTACCGCTTGCATTCGCCCCACCAAGATAACCAGTCATTCCTGACGTTAATAAAGCGGCAACTGTTGTATTACTTACAAATGCTCCAGCAGAAGTTGAGAAGTACCCATTGACTGTGTTTGATCCATTGGTAACCGTTAAATTTGCGCTACCATTTAACGAGCCAGAGAATGTTGCGCTACCGCTATTGTTATTAGTTAGTGTCGCAGCAGAATTGACTGTTAAGGTTCTAGAACTGCTAAACGCAGTCGATCCGGTAAGCGTTAAATTACCACCGCCAAGGATAATGTTTCCAGAGGCGTTACCTAAATTACCATCCGCAGAGATTGAGAGGGTGCCCGCTGTCACAGTAGTGTCGCCAACATAAGAGTTGCTGGCATTTCCCAGAATTACTGTTCCTGCATTTGCAACGGATCCAATGGTTAGCCCGCTTGAACCTGAAATAGCGCCGTTGATTGTCACGGCATAGCTGGTATTGTTGTTCTGAATATATTCACCGCCAGAACCCAATACGATATTGCGAGTGGCGGCTAAGACAACTGCCCCACTTTGCCCTGTAATCAACAAGGTGGAGCCATTATTAATAGTGAGGTTAGTTGCGGCGCTGACTGGTGCAGTACCTAAATTGGCATCTGCAGAAATGCGTAACGTACCGCCATTTATAGTAGTAGTTCCGGTATATGTGTTGGTGCCTGCGAGTGTCAGAGTACCAGAGCCGCTGTAAATTAAATTAGTCGCACCAGAAATAACGCCACCACTACTCTGTGCTGAAGAACTAGAAGAGGAAGTGATCGTCAAGCTTGTTAATTTGCTAGAGGAGCCAATCGATACCGCTCCACTGCCCGCATTAATCGAAAGTGCATTAGCGGGTAATGCGAGAACAACAGTACCAGCAGCACCGGCACCGCCAGTACCTGTGTAATAAGCGCCGCCGCCGCCAGCACCATAATTAGTAGCAGCTCCGCCGTTTCCAGAATTACTACCATTACCAGCGCCTGAGCCCCCAGTTCCAGCAATGCTGCCAACGCCAACGGTATACCCAGAACCACCGCCGCCACCGCTCGAGTAAACATAATTTGAGCCAGTAATATTACTTGTGTAGCCCGCTCCACCGTTTTCGTAAGCGCAAAGTGAACCGCAACCATTGGAGCCACCATAACCACCAGCACCTGCATTGACATTACCCGCTGTGCCGGGATATCCAAACCACTGACCACCAACTGCAGTAAAGGCTGAAGCTGGTGGGGATGCAACTCCACTGCCCGCTCCACCTCCTGCAGCACTTAAACCACCAGAGATATTGCTAACAGCAGTAGTAAGCCCTGAAGAACCGCTACCCGAACTCACTCCATTAGCACCACCAGCTCCACCTGCACCAATTGAAACGACATAGTTAGTTCCCAAGCTTAAAGATGCTGAGCCAGTCAACACAGCGCCACCACCGCCACCACCACCGCCGTTGTAGCAGTTGCAGTTTGCATTTCCACCACCGCCACCGCCACCGACAACCAGATATTGCGTTCCTGACTGAGTAACCAGTGGTGCAACAGTAAATGAGCCGCCTGCATAAGTAATATTGAATGCACCAGCAATCGCTGCAGTTGTTGATGCAGTGCTAGAGTTTCCATTTAGAGTGTAAGCACCTGTTGATGTACCCGTAAACTGCACTACAGCTGCTGTAGAAATCGCACCGGTAATTGTGATGGGACCACTTGTACTAGTCAAAGTAGGTGAGCTTGCTGCCACATACATAGCGCCAGAATAGGTTTGACTTCCAGATGTATTGACAGAGCCGCCTAAGATGGTAGTGGCAGTGCCGCTACTGAAGTTGATCGCTGACAAGGACACGGCAACTCCAACATTTCCACCTAAAGCAATAGCGCCGCTACCGTTAGCAATGGTCAATGATTGCGCACCAGAGCTCGTACCGTCAATCGATGAACCAAAAATAACGTTGCTGTTGGTCGTGGTTAAGGTAGTTCCCGCACCCAAGGTAACCGCACCACCATATGTCTGAATACCACTAGTTGTAATTGCATTAGCCAGCGTTGCAGTACCGCTGACCGCTAAAGAGGAAGTTCCAGAGCTGGTGGTAATTGCAGGTGATGTACCCGACATTGAAAGCGAGCCAATAGTTAAGGCAGTTTGCAAATCTAATGTAGCGCTAGTAATCGTCACGGCGCCTGTTGAAGCACCAGCAGTACCGCCACTGGCGATGCGTAAAGTTCCAGCGTTTACTGTTGTTCCGCCGGTGTAGGAATTAGCCCCAGACAGGGTCCAGGTGCCAGCATCCTGCTTAGTTACAGAGCCGGCAGCAGTAGCAATGATGCCGGAGATAGAGCCGCCTTGCGCACCACCTAAAGTTAAGCTAAAGCCTGAACCGGTAATGATTCCGACATTGTTTAATGTAATGGTTCCATTCCCGCCACTAATTTGGCTAGAGCTGCCTAAGCTCAGCAAACCAATATAAGTAGCGCCTGTGCTGCTGCTATTAATCAATGCGCCATTTCCACTGCCAGTTCCATTAATGGTGAGCGGATTAGCATTGGTCAAGGTTTGACCATTGAGATCTAAGATTGCGCCACTAGCAATAGACACTGCTCCTGATGCCGCACCCAAAGCGGTAGCGCTAGCTAGTTTGAGGGTTCCAGCAGAAAGCGTCGTGCCACCGCTATAGCTATTCGTTCCGGAAAGAGTAAATAAACCGCCGCCAGTGAGGGTGAGGCTATTATTAGTAGCCCCTATTGAACTAGCAATCGTATTGCCATTACTTGTTGAGTATGAAGAATTGAGCGCAAGAGATACATTCGATATCGTCTTGCCTGCAGCAAAGGTAATTTGACCAGCCCCTGCATTTATAGTTAATGAAGAGCTGCTATTGACAACCACAATACCGGATCCGCCGTTACCGCCAGAACCCGCTTGTACCGTCGCGCCACTACCATTCACACCAGTTGAGCCATTGCCTACTGTATTGCCACCACCGCCACCTCCGGAACCGGTATTAGCAACGCCATTGCCTCCAATGGTGGCATTATTGTTCGGAGTGTTAATAGAGCCGCCATTGCCTCCTATACCGCTTCCGCCTGATGCGGCAGTTGTACTCCAGTTACCGCCGCCTCCGCCTGCGGCATAGTACAAAGCGCTACCAGTGATAGAAGACTGCGTTCCATTTCCGCCGCTTGATGCGCCAGCTGTCGCGGAACCACCACCGCCACCACCTGTATAACCAATTAATATGCCGCCGCTATTGCCCAACTCACCACTAGTTGCGGTAATGCCTGAAACCGTTGATACCGCAGATCCTCCAGATGCACCGCTATATGTACCGCCGCCGCTACCGCCAGACGCACCGCCATACCCTTTCGTACCGCCGCCGCCGCCGCCCAAAGCAACAAGAGTCGTTGCGCTAGCGCTACCTGAGCAACTAGTACCAAAACAAGAATTACCGCCAGAGGCACCGGTGTTATTAGCGGCTATGCCAGCCCAGTTTCCGCCTGCTGCTCCATAACCGGTGGCTCCAGAGCCTCCGGCACCAACTACTACAGAATATGCAGTACTACCGCTTAAGCTAAATGCATTTGATGCTGTTTGAACAAATCCGCCTGCACCACCACCACCACCGCCATCAAGACCACCACCACCGCCGCCACCCACTACGAGTATTTGTGCTGTAGAGGAAGTTGCAGGAGTGTAGGTGTATGTTGAGCTTGATGCCGTCCATAGCAATGAGCCATTACCTCCGACTAAAGTCTGGCTCACTCCGCTTGTTAAGGTTGAGGTCGTTCCATTGAATATGTAAGAACCACTACCTAAAAGCTGCAAAATAATTTGAGTAGAGATATTGCCCGCAAAACTGATGGGATATCCTGAGCTTGATAAAGCGATGTTCGGGTTTATCAAAACAACGTTGCCGTTATAGACTTGGCCAGCAGCGCCTGTTGTTGTGACGTTGCCACCGAGAGTGGTTACCCCTGTGCTAGTAGAAAGTGAGGAAAGCGGTTGATTGCCACCAACTATTCCATTAAAGGTTAATGCATTACTAGCACCAGTGGCGCTCGCCAAGGAATAAGCAACCGTTGATGAGCTATCGACAGTAGATCCAAAAGTAATAGCGCCAGTTCCACCAATAGTAGTGTTTGATCCAAGGGTAACTGCCCCAGCATAAGTTGCTGGAGTAGCCGAGCTGTTAATGATTGCGCCAGCATTACTAACTCCCGCACCATTTAAAGTGAGGGCATTGGTGTTGGTCATGGTGGTGCCATTGAGATCAAGTACGGCACCACTCGTCAATGACACAGCACCACTAGATGCTCCAAGCGCAGTCGCGTTACCTACTTTGAGGGTGCCCGCACTGATTGTCGTACCACCAGTGTAGGTATTAGGACCAGAAAGAATTAAGTTACTGGTAGAACTGTTCTCAGTTACACCGGTGACGTTGGTCCCAATGACTGCGCTAATCGTGGTAGCGCCTGTACCAGCTCCGATATTAGTAACTGTCCCCGTATTGTTAATGGATCCTGTAGCAAAAGTAATCGTGCCAGAAGTTGCGTTTTCATTGATGGTGAGATTATTAGAGCCAGTGACACCACCACTAAAGGTTGTTGAGGTCGCTGAACCAGTATTGCCTAAAGTTAAGGTACCAGTAGTGCCGGTTGCCAAAACAATCGCATTACTATAGGTAAGACCAGTAGTACCAATCAGTACACTGGCATTAGCACTGCCTGAGGTATTACCTAAAGTCACTGTGCCAGTACCAAACGCATTAGCTGCCGCTGAGGATCCCACTAGAGTGCCAGCTAAGACAGTCGTACCACCAGTGAAGGTGTTGGCACCGGTGAGAGTTAATGTGCCTCCCCCTGATTTGGTAAATGTAGATAAAGCTCCGGAGATGGCCCCACCATAAGTGGAGTTACCAAGCTGGTTAATAGTTAAGCCTGCACCGCCAGCTAAGGTAATTGCGCCTGAACCCGTTAATCCTGCATCAGTTGAGACGGTATCCTGAATCAAGATGTTGCCAGTGCTACCATTTGTCGTAGTAAGATTAGCCCCCAAATAAAGGGTTGATGCGGTGATGCTGATCGGTCCATTTACAGATAAATTAGCGCCGACAGTAATAGCTCCTCCCACGCTATATCTATAGGAACTGAAATTTGGTGCGGTTGGCAAAACTAAATAATTGCCATAGTTATTTCCCGCGGCTACAGATGTTGTAGAGGAACCTGAACCAGGGTAATAAAAGGTTATAGCGCTGGAGGCGCTATAACTAGAAAAGTCAATGCCAAGCGATGTACCTATACCCCCGCCGCAACCGGAATCACAGAATGCAACTTGAACCGGACTTAAACCTAGAACAACTGCATCTGAAACCAGTTTTAAATTGCTGGTATAGATATTAGTGGTTTGACCATTAGTTGTGTACCAGCCCAAACCGATACCTGCACAGGCAATATTTTGAACGCATGATGCGTTGGTATTCAATCCAATTATTTGAATAGTTGGGGCTCTGAGAATGGAGCCGTTTACGAAAACACCCAGTCCACTAGTGCCAGTTGCACCACTATCAACATAGCTTGATGAGCCTGCCATCAAGAGAGTTCCGGTGGCCCGAACATCGATAGCGGCAGTGCTACCCCAACCGAGCTGCATACCACTACCTGCGGAGCTAATGCCGTAGAAAGAAACATTGCGGCCATAAACTTTTGAACCAGAGTAAAGGGTGATGCCAGCATAACCATTTGAAGTTGTCGCATTTTGACCGGCCATCACAACATCACCGCCAACTTGAATATTCACTGCAGCACTACCAGCTCCACTAGTACCTAAATTAATGCCTGAATAATTTGAACCGCCTGCACCACCCTGCACTGCATTTGCATAACACCCAGTGCATGAAGTATTCCAATTGGAACTGGTAATTGATCCTACTGAAACTCCACCCATAAATAAGGAGCCGGTACCAGTTGATGCTGTATATGAAGAGTTGTTAGAGGTATTTAGCCAAATATTGACACCAGAACTCAAGACGATTGCGCCTGAAGATTCAATGTAGAGATTATTATTAGTGTTAGTAGCGATACTGCTATTGATGAAAATATTTCCACTGGATCCCGATCCAGCTGGGCAAGTAACACCACTACATGTATTTGCAGTTGTCGATACAACTACGTTGCTACTTGCTAGACCACTAACGATTGCGCTTGCGAATGTGGAATCAATGGTTAGATCGACCGGATCAATTAACCAGATACCGCCCCTACCAGCATTGATGCTAGCGAGCATTGAAACAGTGTGGCCAGATGTTTCAATATAACCGCCAACAGTTGCGGGGTTGATATTGCTTGCTTCAGCATTGATCACGCTTTGTGAATCAATGCTCGTATAAATAGAAAACGGCAATGTGCCATTCTTTGCATCATTGCCGATAAGGATTATTCCACCTTGATTTAAACCTCTCGCTTCTACAGTTGTATTGACAAGATTGGTTTGATCAAAGGCTGCAATACCAATGCTCCCGCCACGACCATTAGAGCCGTTCGTCTGAATTAAGGTATTTTGGGTATTGAGGTTGCCAGCATTGCTGACGATCGTGATGGAACCACCATCCGAGTAACCGTTTGCACTAATTTGCGCTTGGTTAATTTGAATATCTTGATTAGATGTGAGCGTAATCGTGCCACCAGGCCCTGCCTGGCTATTGGTTTGCACCACTGCTGCGTTATCAATTGTTATTGTGTTTGCAGTGACGGCAAAAGAGCCTCCGTTGCTGCCATTGGCTGCAACTGCTCCTGCTAGACGAATATCTGTACCGTTAATAGCAATCACACCGCCGGGGCCGTTATTACCGTTTGCTTGGATCAAAGACCCACTTTGGGCATTCAATTGCTGCGCCGATAAGGTAATTTGGCCACCATTTGTTCCGTTGGCCAAAATTTGGGCGGAGCTATAGATTGTTAGATCATTTACCGCATTAAGGTGAATGATATTTGTTTGATTTGTATTGGTTTGAGCGCTTGCACTTGAATCGTTTGCTGCTGAAGAGGTGTAGACCACATCCAGTCCGCTTGCAATATTACCGTTTGGATTATTTTGCGCTGTCAAGAACGTTGGCAAATCTTCTTTGCGAATGACATTGCCGTTATACGTTACTGATGTATTCGTGGTGTTGCTTGTATTGGAGTTTGAACTTGTAGATGTATTCAAACCGCCAGACACATAAATCGCTTGAGCAAGCAGTTGAATGGCAGCTCCTAGTGTTGTGCCATTACTTGCATTGATGGTGCCATTTGCATAAATGGTTTGCGCTTGCACTGTAACTTGTGTTGCCGTGATTGTTGTGCCAACGTTCAGATATGCAATTGAACTGTTAATGATCACGTTCAAATTTTGTCCGCTAATGTCAGCGTTCAAATTAAAAATACCAGATGACGTTAATGTCAATGTTGTTTGTGTAAGACCTTGCTTCAGAATATTTGCGCCACTAGCAATCGTAAGATTGCCACTACCCGCTTGCGTACAGCCACCAAGGCTTGGGCAGACATTGCCATTCACAGCAATGCTGACGTTGTTATTTGCAAGAGCAAGTGAAATGACATTTGCAGCAGATGCGTCAATGATCAAATCAATTGGATCTAGGAACCACAAACCAGATTTACCTTTTGCAGCGCTGGTATCAACAACCAATTTTGGCGCAAGGTTGACGATACCCTTTGAACTAGTTTCTATAAATCCACCATTGCCGTTTATTGCACCACCAATTGCTTTGAGCGTTCCAGCAACAGTCGTTTTAACTTGCGACCAAATCGCGATAGATCCTGCATTACCGTTTTGAGTTGCAGACACATCGATCACAGCGCCCTGCTTCACGGTCACAGTGTTTGCCATTTGTTTTGTGTTCGCTGCTTGTGCTGCATTACTTGCAACGACTGCTTGATTTTGTTGTGCTGTATTTGCACTAGGCGTTTGCGCATTGACTTGCGTACCACCAGAAGCTTGGGTTTGCGCTAAACCGACATTCACCTGTCCGCCACCAGCTGTGCCAGTTGCTGTCGTAGAGGATTTCTTAGTGATCTTGATATCGTTTGCGACAAGATTGACTTGACCGCCTTTGCCATTAGCTGCAGAGCTATTGGCCTCAACTGTGCCTGCCTGGGTGACATTATTGGCAACCAGCTCAATGACACCACCGTTGTTGACCATGGAGGAGGCAGATATCTTGCCGGTGTTTTTTACCACTGAACTCATCAGCTGGTTAGCCGCACCCGCGGCGAGGACAATCAGGCCCCCATTAGTCTCAACTACCCGCTTATTGACGATGAGGGCTTTCAGGGTCGCCTTATCTACCGTAACGCCAACCAAACTGTGATTGCCCTGGAAATTAAGGGTCACTTGGTCGCCAGCAGCCATGGCAATGCTGCCACCCGCCCTGGCTAGGACATAACCCTGGTTTTGGACCTCTGGAGCCAGCAAAGCGATAAAGCCATCAGGCTCATTGGCCTGAATCGAGCCTTTATTGATGATTTTGCCGGTTCCATTGCCGTTATAGGTGGATTTACCGTCCATAAAGTCTTTATCAGCGATGTTCATGGTGCTGGCCGTAACGGCTGCAGCATCTACCTGAGCACCCCTACCAAAAACTACGCCATTTTGGTTCACCAGGACGATTTGGCCATTGGATTTGAGGGCTCCATCGATCTGAGAAGCGCTAGTGCCAGTAACTCGATTCAAAGTCGCTGAATTTGCACCTGGAGTATTGATGTTTACAGAGGCATTTTTACCAATGTTAAAGCTATCCCAATTAATCACTGCACGTTGCGTGCTTTGATTGATGGTCATGGTATTGGTTGTCTGTGAAATCGATGCAGAACCTGCCACTACCTTTCCGTTGGTTGGCAATGCATTGAGTGGCTGGGCCACCACATATTCACATTGGAATGCAATTAAAACGAAAAAACTCAAAATGGCTTTAGGTTTGATTTTGGAGATGCTTTGTAATTTGAAATTGGAAGACAGGGTCACTCGAGCAAATTTCTTCTTCAAAACACGATCTTGGAAAGATTGGACCAAGAGTATTAAAGCATCAAAAATACAAATCGTATTTTGGGTGATATTTTGAACCGCAACGACCGAAGAAAACATCTCAAGGGATGAGAAGAATTTTGCAATCTTTCGGGTCGGTGATTTGACGGTATTTTGGAGTGATTTCTTAACCGCTTGCGTGCGCGCAAGCAAGGCAATTCCCTTGCACATTTGTGTGTGCAAATGAATGCTACCTTGCGAGAGAATTTTTTTCAGTAGTACCAAAATATTTTTTACAAATGGTGTGTGTTTTTCATCTATACGAATCTGCGTTAAACCCTTTTTACATATAGAAAAACACCGCAGCCGTTATTTTAAATAAAGAATTTTTTGAGAGCAAATATTGAAGTTGTCAAGCCCTGGAAGCCCAGTCAAATCAAGACCCAGTTTTAGAGCCATTCTCTAGATATCGCTTTTGAGAGGAAATCGCCCTTTTATGGGCTAAAGACGCAATTCCGCTATCAGAGCCATATGGGGGCATTATTTTTAAAAAAATACGCTCGTATTTTTGTCCAATTGAAGAAATAAAGCGGGTTTATTTCAGTAGAAAAATGGAATGGAGCTGGCTCTATTTGAGCGAGAAAAAAGAATGTTGATTCTCACTCAATGTGTATTTAAAAAGTGCCATTTTTGTGTCATTTTTATTGGCTATTTTTAAGTATTTTTTGAGTTCACTAAGTGGGTTTTATCTGCCCCAAAATACCCATCTAACTTTTCCCAAATTGTGAAAAGATTTCCGCCTAGAAAGAATCGGCTTGAGCTGTCTTGAGAGTTTTCATCTTTGACCACCCACCCGATTTTGATAAACCAATCCAGTGATTAGCCAGATCTTTTTTTGCACTCTGAATCGAAAAAAGATTCTCAGAATTTTGACTTACACCGCCTATTTTTAAAAATGTAAGACTTCTTCCTTGGGTTCTTGTTGTTTTTGACTGGAGTGATTTACCTTGAAACTTGCATTAGAAATCCAGCGGATGTCCCAAGTTCATTCAAGAAGTCGTTATTAGTAAGGTGCATCAAATTGAAGGTCAAGCATGGCAATTTTTTGCTTTTACTAATAAGAAATTGGCTTGTTATTTTGATGCAAAAACATACCGTTTTTTTAGGCTACATTTGGTACGAAAATTTCAAGAAAAAAGACTCAAAAACCACCCTCATTTGCGGGAATTTTTGAGTCCTGTTCTCTATCACTTAGGTTTATCGCCCTAAGTGATTTTTTATTGGGTATTTTGGCTGTATTAGAAGCTATAACTGCCGGTAATCCAGCCTCTTGGTTGGGTTGTGCTGCCATCGGTATTCACAGGTTGGCCATATTGACTATATAGGGGGTTTTTACCCACCATCCAGGCAACCATGGCTCCTAGATTCCAACCCTCGTAATCCCACTTTGCTCCAAAACCTGCACCCATCAGTGAATAGGTATTGTTGGCGTTAGTAAGGCCTTGCCAGCCTGGGTAGGTAAATTTGTATTGCTGCACCACGCCACCATCAAAGAAGGCCGATATGTTTACTTTAGGCATCAGCTCATGACGCAACTCCATTGTGAAGATTCCGCCTTGAGCGCCGCCCGATTGCGCCACTGGGTATGCGCGCACGCCATAGGGGCCGCCTAAATAAAATTGCTCGGCAGAATTGAGGTTGGTAGAGGCAAATTGGCCAGATAAGGCGGTATACAGGGTTGTTGTACCGTCTTCAACCAATTGCTGGTTGCGGTTACCAGAAAATGTCAGCTTGCTGAAATTGCTGGGGGTAATAGGCTGGTAAACCGTTGGAGTGGTATCTGGTACAGCATACATGCTGTAGTTCGACATGCTGGTTCCCAAGATGCTGAGGTTACCCAAAATTGCCGTTACTGAACCACTGCTAACAGCCCCATATCCAAAGCCATCCACAAAATTTCCGGATAAACCTGCTGATAGATTATTAATGTTGTACGCGCTGATGGTTGTATTAGTAATCGTATTGCGGTTGTTGTAGCTCTTGATGTCGTAGTTCAAGCTGGTATTGAGGTTGGCGCCTTGCGAACGGATGAGCGGGTAAGCTGCGCTGACGCCAGTAGTCCATGCATCACCAGCGCCGCCCGTGGACGAATAGTTGCTGACGTTTTTATATTGCAAATAGGTTCCTGCCAAACCCAGTCTTAAGCCATCTCTGGAGCCAGGCAGCGAGATAGCGCCCTGCACATATTGAGACCCCTGGGAGAAAATTCCATTGACTGATGCCGAGTCGCCAATTCCCAATGCGCCATTCAGGTTCATCGAAAATACACCTTGATTTGCGCCAGTAGTTCTACTGCCGTAGTTATTGGCCTCTACCCTTCCCTGAACCAAATCGGGCTGAGTCAGCTGCAAACGCAGATTGGTATCACCATCTTTTTCGCCCGGCTCTAATTGACTTGAAACCATCACCCCTGGAGTTTCATTGAGGATGATGATGGCGCGCTCTACCGCATCCATATTGAGCGGATTGCCCAAAGGGTTGGCATAAGTAATATAGGCCGCTGCTTGCTCTTTACTAAAGCGTGTTGGTCCCTGCGGATTCTCCACTTCAACTTTTCCAAGCTTTGCCTCAGTAATCAGGATCTTAACTACCCCGTCCTTAATTTTTTGGGGAGGCAAAATTGCTTGAACCGTATAACCCTTCTTACGGTATAAGGTCTGAATGGCATCGCAAGCTCTTTGTAAATCATCAAAGCTCACCGGCACACCTACCCAAGAACGAATTGCCAACTGCACTTCTGCTTCAGGAAGAATATTGACTCCTTCCAGCACAAATGAATTAACCGTAAAACGCAATTCACCTTCTTTGCTGGCGCTTGGCTCGCTTGGCGCCGCTTTACCGGGCTCTGGCAATGCCAACGGCGAAGGTAATGGCAATTGTTGCTCGAGACCTCGCTGTAATGCGCCCGCATCAACTTGAGCATTTACAAGAGATGCGAGGCCAAGCTGCAGCGTCAGAAAAGCAATTGCGGATAGCTTGAAGGTCTTAGTACGGTTTGAGTGCATAGTTTGGGTACTGAATATCAGCATTAAATATCAAAAAGTTCTGAGATTTTAACGGTTTAGAGCGTTTTACAGAAAAATGCCTATACAGGTTAAGATTTCGTATGAATTCAACTGTTAGCGCCCCAATTGCTTTTGATTACCCCTTGCAAGACTCAGCTGGCATCACCTGCACAGCTCAAGCCTGGGCTAAAGTCCCACCCCATCTTGCTGGACCTGAGAAAGCAGCAGTCATTACCCGTATTAAGGAGTTATTAGTAGAGAAAGATGCCGCCTTAGTGGCTCACTACTATGTTGACGGTGATATCCAGGATCTAGCTATCGAGACTGGTGGCTTTGTTGCCGACTCTCTGGAGATGGCACGCTTTGGCAAAAACCATTCCGCCAAAAATTTGATTGTTGCTGGCGTCCGCTTCATGGGTGAATCCGCAAAGATCCTTAGCCCAGAAAAACGGGTGTTCATGCCCGACCTCGATGCCACCTGCTCGCTTGATTTAGGTTGCGATGCTTCAGACTTTGCTGCATTTAGAGCTGCGCATCCCGATCGTGTTGTTGTGGTCTATGCAAATACTTCGGCAGCAGTCAAAGCGCAAGCAGATTGGATGGTAACCAGTTCATGTGCATTAGCGATCGTGCATCAACTCAAAATTGAGGGCAAGAAAATTCTCTGGGCACCCGATCGGCATTTGGGTCGCTATATCCAAGAACAAACTGGCGCCGATATGTTGCTATGGAATGGTGCTTGCATTGTTCATGATGAATTTAAAGCGGTTGAATTAGAGATGCTTAAAGCGGCTCATCCTAGCGCCATGATTTTGGTTCATCCAGAATCTCCGCAAGCAGTAGTTGACCTTGCAGACGTTGTGGGCTCTACTTCTGCCATGATTAAGGCTGTGGTTGAAGGCGCTGCAGCTGAGTACATTGTTGCTACCGATAATGGCATCTTGCATCGCATGCGCCAGCTAGCCCCCAATAAGAAACTGATTGAAGCGCCAACTGCTGGTAACAGCGCTACCTGCAAGAGTTGTGCACACTGCCCATGGATGGCCATGAATGGCTTACAAGGAATTTTGAATTGCCTAGAAAACGAATCTGGTGAAATCTTCATCGAAGAACCTATTCGTGTTCAAGCATTAGGTTGCATTGAGCGTATGCTCGACTTCACTAAAAACCATCCTGACCTTTTAGCTAAAGCGCAGCATGGCTTTGTAAAAAATATTGGCGCCGCTTAATTTTTATATTTATATATGCTTGAATACAACGAAACCCTAGAGCAAGCTCGCCAACGCAATATTCATGATGCGCTCATGGAAGATATTGGCACCGGTGATTGGACTGCTAAGCTTGTTCCCAGTAAACCTGTTAAAGCTCAGTTAATCGTTCGCCAAGAAGCCGTTCTTTGTGGTGTGGATTGGTTTGAAGGCACATTGAAGAATCTTGATCCCAACTCCAAAGTAACTTGGCATTACCTAGAGGGTGACATGATGAAGCCCGATACCAAGGTTTGCGATATTGAAGCTGACTCACAAGCACTCCTATCTGCCGAACGTACCTGTATTAACTTCTTGCAAACGCTTTCTTGGACAGCCAGCATAACGCGTCAGCACGTTGATGCAATTGCGGGCGCTAGCCCGAATCCAAAGGGCTGCGCGGTATTGGATACACGTAAAACCGTTCCGGGATTACGTCAGGCTCAGAAGTATGCAGTGCTCGTTGGTGGCGGGAAAAATCAACGTTTAGCACTGTGGCACGGCATTTTGATTAAAGAGAATCATATTGCTGCTGCTGGCAGTGTTACGGCAGCCTTAAAGAATGCTCAAGCACTTAATGCTGGAGTGGATATTCAGATTGAAGTAGAAAACTTTGCCGAACTTGAAGAAGCTTTAGCTGCGGGTGCGAAAAGTATTTTGATTGATAACTTCAATACCGATCAAATGAAGCAAGCTGTTGCCATTACTGATGGGCGTGCTTTGCTAGAAGCCTCTGGTGGTATCAACCTAGATCAAATGCGCGCTATTGCATCTACTGGTGTTGATCGCATCTCTCTTGGAAAACTCACCAAGGATGTGAATGCGGTTGATTTCTCGATGCGCATTTTGTAGCAATTTGGTTATACCAATAGCACTTGAATGCCCTTAGTTTCAATTAGCTGAAGTAGCTTGGCAGCGGCACCACTAGGGTGCTTTCCAGAACCTGTCGACTCCCATTTTTGAACTGTAGAGACACTTACATTTAGTAGTGAGGCAAAAATGGATTGACTCATTCTTGCTTGATGAATGCGTATATCCGTCACTTTTTTAGGTGTAAATAATGGTGGCTTTTCTAAGCAAAGGGTCTTCATTTTTGCATAATCATGCTTAGTTAAAAGACCGTGCTCCTCCAATGCCTGCGCCATTTCTAATAGCTCGTCAAGCACCCTTCTATCTTCAGATTTTAATTTTTTACTCATTGCAATTTAGCTCCTTCAATATCCCAGCCCTAACTAGTACCCGCAATCTATTTTTATCTGCCTTTTCGAATGACTTAGCAATAATCGTTGCCGCCTCTTGCTCCACATTACTAAAGTCAGAGCCGGGATAACTCTTTTCCCTGCCAACGATAAAAATAATTGCTTCCTTGTTTTTCTTGGCAACAATAGTGCGAATGCCCCCGCTTTTGCCCTGACCTGGAAGTGGGATTCTCTTTTTACATACCCCACCACCTAAGTCAGCCTCATAAACTCCTCGCTCAATCTCTCTAGCAGCATTACAAAGTTCTATAGCTCCAATAATTTTTCTTGCCCAACGATCGAATGTTTTTGTTTTTAAGACTATTTTCATAGTCGATATTTTAATGTATAGCACTCAGTGCTATAACATTGTATCCGACAATGAATTAGGGTTGCAAGTAGCCGGCTTTTATAGAAGAATTCCGTGCAAATCTATAGAGTTAAATCACACAAGCTATGCGCGTCATGTGAGAAGCCTGGTATCTACAACGCGAGAGGGAAGATGAAAAACAAAACTACAAGCCCCTATGATGTGGCAGAACATTTGCGCACACCCCAGGAGATGGCCCTCTATCTTCAAGCATGCATTGAGGAATCAAATGGAGATGTTGAATTTATAGCAAGGGTATTGGACGATATAGCTAGAGCCCAAGACGCAACCCTGGAACCCAATGGGCCACGGCGTCCTGGGATTTAATACATTTATTACGCTTGCGAGCAATCGCGCTAAATTACCCTTCCCTACCCTTATATATAACCTGCTTCTCCAGCGCATTACGAATAAATTCAATATTGCTTCGCAGGCTATAGCATTCAGCAGTGGCTAGCTTTGCTGCTTTTGATCGGAGTATTCTGCGCTCCATCTCATTAAGTACCTCAATATATTCACCACGACGATCTGGGTCAAAGCTTTCAATCGTAGTTTTCTCGAATTTATCGAGCTCTTTATAGATTGAGTTAATTTGCTTCTTAGCAAGATTGGTTCTGTAAGTAGGAATTGATTTAATAACGGGATAAGCAAACGCAGCAAACGGGAGCAAGAGGAAGAACATGCGCTCTAAGAACTCCGCAAGCCAGAATGGCAAATACTTCATTAAGGTAGGGGTACCCTTTTCATAGAAAAATTTAGCCTCCTCACTTAAAGGGGCCTCAGTGTTCATGTAAGCAGGGAATTCCCCGGTTTTAGCAAAATAGGATTTGTTACCGTTGATTTCTCGCGCAGCCTCTAGAAATAAAACTTGGATCGCCGGGTGTAGGCGGTTATCAATTAAGAGATTGGTCGTAGTCGAAATCAGCTCAATTGGATGATCCGGGATATTTTTCCCGAGATCAAAGCCGCCCATAGGCACTGATACCTCCTCGAAATACGGCAATAAACGGGTATAGGCGTCTGCACGCGTAAATGAAGCTAACTTAATGCCTGGATTTTTAATGAGTCTTTGCACGTTTGGTGAATCAAAACCATCTACCAAAATCACTGCATCAATTTCGCCACGCTCCAAAGCACTAACACCTTCAGCATTCCCAAGACTAAGTAAATTAGGGGCATCGCTTTTTAAGCCATTGAGTTTAAATATTCCAAGAGCCTGCGTACGTGTTCCACTCCCCACCGGGCCGATATTGATTTTTAGCTTAGCAATATCTCTATCAGATACGTGAATACTTTCGTTAAAGGCATTCTTACGATAGAACATCCATACTGGTTCATAGTCAACACTACCGAGGGATTCCACACCAGAAAGATTGTCTACAGCAATCATTCCACCCTGAACAAGGGCTGCTTGGATTGGATCTTTTCGATCAATGAGATGTTGAAGATTTTCTTTAGAGCCGTGGGTCTCTACTAATTCAAGTTCAATACCTTTTTTCTCAAAATAGCTCCTATATTTTTCACCCAATACTTTGTAGGAGCCGCCGGTACCAGTTGCCATTAATACTTTATTGGGTGGCGCAGGCTTTGCAAACCAAACTAGAATAAATAGAGCAAGAATTAATAAGAAAACAAGTGGCCAGACCTCTCTTAAAGCGCTAACCCAATTTTTGATCTCATCAACTGCCGTTTGATAAACCGCAGAGATATGTTCGCTGACTTCTTCTTTAAAACTGGCCATGTCATTCCTCGTGATATGGGGCTAGCTTATCACCAAAAAACGGGGCTTTATAGCTTTGAAGGCCTAGGAGGCAGAATCCGTCTCAGCACCCTCTGCTTGAGGAGTCAGGATGGTTGGGTAAGAGACAGCCCAAGTACCGGGGTAGTCACGGCTGTAATGGAGACCACGACTTTCCCTACGCATTAATGCCGAGCGTACGATCAGCTCTGCGCATTCCAATAGATTTCTGAGCTCAATGAGATCGCGCGTAACCTTAAAGTTAGCGTAATACTCCTGCACCTCATAACGGAGAAGCTTAATTCGATGTAGGGCTCGCTCCAAGCGTCGATTGGTTCTGACAATACCTACGTAATTCCACATCAAAGAACGTAGCTCATCCCAGTTGTGGGCAATGACCACTTGCTCATCCGCATCCTCAACTTGGCTCTCGTCCCACAATGGGAGAGCCGGCATCACTGGGGTCTTCAGATTGGAGATATCTTCTGCAGCAGCCTTGCCAATGACGACGCACTCCAACAATGAGTTGCTTGCCAAGCGATTCGCCCCGTGTAAGCCGGTGTAAGTTGCCTCACCTACTGCATAGAGTCCTGGCAAATCAGTACGCCCCTTGAGATCAGTCACTACACCACCACAGGTGTAGTGCGCAGCAGGGACAACTGGAATCGGTTCTTTGGTGATATCTAGACCAAGACTTAAGCAGCGCGCATAAATCATCGGAAAATGCTCTTTAATAAATGCTTCGCCTAAATGTGTGGCATCGAGATGGACATAGTCTAAGCCGTGCTTTTTCATTTCAAAGTCAATAGCACGGGCAACGATATCGCGCGGCGCTAATTCGTGGCGATCATCGTGGTCAGGCATGAAGCGTGTGCCATCAGGCAGTTTGAGCAGACCACCCTCACCGCGCATGGCTTCGGTAATCAGGAATGTACGGTCACTTGGGTGATACAGACATGTCGGATGAAATTGAATAAATTCCATATTGCCTACTCGGCAACCTGCGCGCCAAGCCATAGCAATGCCATCGCCTGTAGCGGTATCGGGGTTGCTGGTGTAGCGATAAACCTTGCCTACGCCGCCAGTAGCTAAAACCACTGACTTGGCTTCGATTGTTTCTACGCGATTATTTTTAATATCAAGTGCATATACACCGTAACAACGATTAGGCTTAGTGCGCTGGGTCTTGGCATCGAGCTGACGATTGGTGATGAGATCAAGTGCGATCCAATGCTCCAAGATCTGAATATTTTTATGGGATTTAGCTTTATCTAACAGCACTTCATGAATTGCCTTACCCGTGGCATCAGCAGCATGAGCAATACGACGATGACTATGACCACCTTCGCGGGTTAAATGCAAACCCATTGGGCCAGCTTCATCAGTTGTGAATGGGACACCTTGCTCTACCAACCAACGTATCGCATCAGCGCTTTCTTCGGCGATATAGCGTGCTGTGGATTCAACCACAAGCCCTGCACCGGCATCTAAGGTGTCAGCTACATGCGAATCGATACTGTCATGCTCTTTGTCGACCACCCCAACAATACCGCCCTGGGCCCAAGCTGTAGCAGCTTCACCTAAGCCCCGTTTAGCCATCAAAATCACCGGCTGAGATTCAGCCATATGGAGGGCAACAGTCAATCCGGCTAATCCGGCCCCAATAATGAGGACGGGAAGTTCTGCTTTATCGCTGGTGTTTGAGGAAGGTTTTGAACTGGCCATACTTCATTCTAAAGCGCATTAGGAATCTTGTTCTCACATGACTTTAAATGAGTCCATAGCAACCAAAAAAACTGCGAAGATATCAAGCAAAACAAGGTGCACATATGCCTAAGACGCTACCAAAACTCTTTACCTATGGGCTTCATCTCCAGCCATGCCTCATCCTCTTTAGAGCGCTTTTCCCCTGGATTCCAATTAGCCAGCAATTCTTCTAACTTATATTGAGGCTGCTTTGCTGGCCTTGGCTCTGAAAGTGATGCCAATGAGTCAGCAATGAAGGATGTAGGTAAGTCGGGATTATCAATCGCTCCCCGCCCTAACTTTACCCAAAATTCAATTTGAGCCGCAATAGTTCGGCGTTCTTTTCTAGCCTCAACCTTTGCTGCCTCATATAAATCATCATTAATTTTGACTGATCTGCTCATGATTTCCCCCGTAAAGCCTTTTTACTACAAAAGCAGTACTGCTGAAAACAAGGTCTTTAAACAAAATGGCTCCCATCTGGGAGCCATTTTGTGAATTGCCAAATCCTAATTAAACGTTAGACATTACCTTAGATCCACCTGGGGCATTCGTGCCATAGCCCATGATCTTGGATGCTTCACCGCCCTTAGCAAGCTTCACAGCGCAATACTTAAACTCTGGAATCTTGCCAAATGGATCTAGTGCTGAATTGGTAATCAAGTTAGCAGCAGCCTCATAGTAGGCAAACGGAATAAAGATTACGCCTCTCGGTGTGCCATCATCTCTTCTCACGTGGATACCGACTTCACCACGACGAGACTGAACGGTAATCACATCGCCAGCAGAAACGCCTAGCTGGGTCATATCTTCACCATTCATTGATACGGTTGCCATTGGCTCAATCGCATCCAGCACTGTGGCACGACGCGTCATACTGCCGGTATGCCAATGCTCTAACTGACGACCAGTAATCAATACAAATGGATATTCAGCATCAGGACGCTCATTCGCCGGAATGATATCGGCTGGCACTAACTTCACTCGCCCATCTTTGGTATCAAACTTGTCATTAAAGACAATTGGGCGACCTGGATCTTCGGCAGACAAGCATGGATAAGTAACGCTAGATTCTTTTTCTAAGCGCTCCCAGGTTATGCCGTTGATCGCGCCGTGCATTGCCTGACGCATTTCGTCATAAACCTCAGCAACACCGGCATCAGGACCTTGGTAATTCCAGTTCAAGCCCATGCCTTTAGCGATTTGCTGAATAATCCACAAGTCAGGTTTTGCATCACCCGGAGGATTAATGGCTTTCTTACCCATCTGAACCATACGGTCAGTATTGCTAGCGGTGCCAACCTTCTCAGGCCAAGCACTTGCAGGCAAGACAACATCGGCAAGCAATGCTGTCTCTGTCATGAAGATGTCTTGTACAACTAAGTGTTCAAGAGCCGCTAATGCATGACGCGCATGATTTAAATCCGGATCACTCATCGCAGGGTTTTCACCTTCGACAAACATGCCCCGAATCTTGTCTGGATCAGAATCAGGTGCAGTGATCTTATGCATGATCTCCACCACGGTATAGCCAGGTTTTTTATCTAATGGCGTACCCCAGAACCTCTCAAACCAAGCATGCGCTTCTGGATTATCAACACGCTGATAGTTCGGGAACATCATCGGAATCAAACCAGCATCACTAGCGCCCTGCACGTTATTTTGACCACGCAATGGATGCAAGCCCGATCCAGGCTTACCGATTTGGCCAGTAATACTTACAAGAGCAATTAAGCAACGTGCATTGTCTGTACCGTGCACGTGTTGACTTACGCCCATGCCCCATAAAATCATGGCTGATTTGGTGGTAGCAAACTCTCTCGCCACTTCACGCAAGGTTTCTGCTGGGATACCACAGATTGGCGCCATTGCTTCAGGGCTATAACCTTTGATGTTTTCTTTTAAGGCTTCAAAGTTATTCGAGCGATTTTGAATAAAGTCCTTATCAACCAAGCCTTCTTCAATAATCGTATAGATCATGGCATTGAGCATCGCTACATCAGTGTCTGGCTTAAATTGCATCGTGCGCCATGCATGCTTACTGATTTCAGTCGCACGTGGATCACACAAGACAATTTTGGCGCCACGTTTAGCGGCATTCTTAAACCAGGTAGCAGCAACTGGGTGGTTTGCAGTTGGATTGGAACCAATCAAGAAAATTAAGCTGGAATGCTCAACATCATTAACCTGATTACTTACCGCACCAGAGCCAACACCTTCGAGAAGCGCTGCCACAGAGGATGCATGGCAAAGACGTGTGCAATGGTCTACGTTATTGCTACCAAAGCCGGTACGAACCAACTTTTGGAAGAGATAAGCCTCTTCATTACTGCCTTTGGCAGAACCAAAGCCCGCCAATACTTTTAAGCCATGTTGATCTTTTAATTTCTTAAGGCCTCCAGCAGCAAACTCCAAAGCCTCTTCCCAGCTAGCTTCACGGAAGATGTCTGACCAGTCTTGCTTGCCTTCAAGGATGGACTCATCCTTTGGAACGCCCGCTTTACGAATTAATGGCTTGGTTAAACGCTGCGGGTTATGGATGTAATCCATGCCAAAACGACCTTTGACGCAAAGGCGATTGTGATTGGCTGGGCCATCACGACCTTCAACGCTGACGATCTTTTCATCCTTAACGTTATAAGTGATTTGACAACCGACGCCACAGAACGGGCAAACAGAATCGACTTTACGATCCACTGTCTGTGAACCAATCAAACCTTTAGGCATCAATGCACCAGTTGGGCAAGCCTGTACACATTCGCCACAGGCAACGCAAGTACTGTCGCCCATTGGATCATTTAAGTCGAATACGATCTCACTATGACCGCCACGCATGGCGTAACCGATTACATCATTAACTTGCTCTTCACGACAAGCGCGTACACAGCGATTACATTGAATACACGCATCCAAATTCACAGCCATCGCTGGATGGGAAATATCACTACTAACTTTTTCGCGACGTAATGCTTTGAGTTCCGGACGAACAGTCACATCCATGCGGGCAGCCCAAGTACTCAGCTCACCATGCTGGTTCTGTTGCTCTTCTTCTTTGCTATCGCCAACCCACTTAAAGCCTTCATCAGGCATATCGGAGAGCAACATCTCCAGAACCAGCTTCTGGCTCTTAACAGCACGCTCGCTATTAGCCTTCACTTCCATTCCTGGAGTAGCACTTCTACAGCAGCTTGGCGATAATGTACGCTCGCCATTAATTTCCACTACGCATGCACGGCAGTTACCGTCAGGACGGTAACCATCTTTAAAGCATAGATGTGGAATATCAATACCGTGTCGTTTGGCAGCCTTGAGAATCGTTTCGCCTTCGTATGAAACGATCGTTTTGCCATCGAGCTTGAACTCAACGGTTTGTAATTCGAGTTCTTTTGGATTTGTTGGTGCGTTCATGTTTGTCTCGTTATTCCCTGAATTTTTATTAAGGTACTTCCTTATTGAACTTCTTCAGGGAAATATTTATGAATACAACGGATAGGATTTGGTGCGGCTTGACCTAGACCACAAATAGAAGCATCCACCATCACTGTGGCTAAGTCCTCTAAGGTTTCTTGATCCCAAGATTTAGCCTGCATCAACTTAGCCGCTTTACCCGTTCCTACTCGGCAAGGCGTACACTGACCACAGCTCTCATGCTCAAAGAAATGCATCACGTTCAACGCCATATCACGCGCTTTGTCTTTGTCACTAAACACCATGACTGCAGCAGAACCGATGAAGCAACCATAAGGCTGCAAAGTATCAAAGTCGAGTGGGATGTCATTCATGGTCGCAGGCAAAATACCGCCGGATGCGCCACCAGGCAAATAGCCGTAGAACTTGTGGCCATCTTGCATGCCCCCACAGTACTCATCAATCAATTCTTGAATAGTAATTCCCGCTGGGGCCAACTTCACACCAGGTTTGTTAACGCGCCCGCTCACGCTAAAGCTACGTAAGCCCTTGCGATCGTGGCGACCGAATGAACTAAACCACTCAGGCCCACGCTGAACAATATCGCGCACCCAGTACAGCGTCTCAAAGTTGTGCTCGAGCGTTGGGCGTCCAAACAAACCGACTTGTGCAATATATGGAGGGCGCATCCGTGGCTCACCACGTTTACCTTCGATACTTTCAATCATGGCGGATTCTTCACCGCAAATATAAGCACCAGCACCACGACGCAATTCAATATTCGGCAATGCAAAGGGCGGATTAGCTTTGAGTTTTGTTAATTCAGCCTCAAGCAACTCACGGCAGCCGTGATACTCATCACGCAAATAAATATAACAAGCATCAATACCAACCACGCTGGCTGCAATTAACAGGCCTTCTAAGAAGCGATGTGGATCGCGCTCTAAGTAAGTGCGATCTTTAAATGTTCCTGGTTCACCTTCGTCGATGTTCACTGCCATCAATTTAGGTGCTACTTGATCTTTCACAATGCGCCATTTGCGACCCGCCGGGAATCCTGCACCGCCTAAGCCACGTAAGCCAGAGCTTTCCATTGCCTTGATGATGCTTTCAGCGTCCTTCTTGCCTTCGAAAATTTCTTTAGCCAAAGCGTAACCGCCTTGAGCACGATAAGGCTCGTAACCAACATAGTCAGGAGAAACAGCCTGCATCTCACCCTGAGGAGAAACGCCCTGCTCCGCCAAAGCAGCAGGATCAAAGACGGCATCGTCTTTAGCCATTGGCTGAGTGGTCAGCTTGTTATTAACAGCAGCCTGTACTTTGTCTGTCGTTGCAAACAGAACTGGATATTGATGAACTACTGCTACTGGGGCTTGCTCGCAACGTCCCACGCAAGGAGCTGCGGCGACTTTGATATTTGGATTACCTAAGATACTTGGCAACTTGGCCAATAGATTTTGTGCCCCCGCCAATTCACAGGCAATACCATCACAAACGCGAATAAGGATGTCTGCTACCGGATCGTTTCCACGCACTACTTCAAAGTGATGATAGAAAGTAGCTACTTCATATACTTCTGCCATCGGCAGATTCATTTCCTTAGCAAGCGCGACTAAATGACGATCATGCAAAGCACGATACTCATCATTAAGCTTGTGAAGATTTTCAATTAATAGATCACGACGATGTGGCGCATTACCAATGAGTTGGCGAACTTCATCAACTGAAACGTCGTCTGCTTGACGCCCCTTCAACTTACTCTTACGGCGAATGGTTTCCCTCAAATCATCTGCGGTTGCAACGGCAACTGCTTTGACTTCTCCAGAAGGCTTTGGATGATTCATAGTTCGTAGTCTCTAATTTTCTATTTATTGCTATTTTGTGCTCAGCACCAATGCAGAGCGTTGTCACACTTTGCCCATCAAAAAAACCTTGCCAATCCAAATACTTGGCTAGTTATGATTACGCAAAGTAACGCATTATTTTGGGTTATTTATACCCCTAAGTCCTTGACGGCGCTCAAGGACTTATATAAAGGGTTTACCCTACTAAAGGAGGGATGGTGAAGGCTGGTCACCAGGAGGCAGGGAGTAGTCCAACTTACGCTCATAGAGCCTATCCTTGTAGCAATCTTGGTAACCCTTACTACCAATTTGCCAGCCAATCGAAGTACAGTCGTCCTGGGCTGCTGATTCAATGGAGCCGCAACCCACTAGGCCAAGGCTAGCAATCAATGAGGCGACAGAAATAATGCGCAATTTTGTTGAATTCATGGCCTCAAGTCTACTTGATTCTGATCTCAACATCGAGAGGTATACCCTCTTTTCCTACCTCTACAGTCTTCACATCTCCCAGCTGAACACGGTCCTTTAGGCTTGGATCAGCCTTAACCATGAAGCCGTAGGCCGTCTTCGCCCTACTTTTTGCCAATTCCTGAAGCTCGACATCAGTGATCTCTATCCCAGAAATCAACTCCTCATGCAGTTGCTCATTGCGCTTCTCGCCATCTGGAAGAGTCAAAAGACGTTGACCAAGCTTGATGCGCCCTATGTATTGGGCATATGCCGCCTTCAGGCCTGACTGTACTTTCGGGTCTGTAAATGATGGAGTGGGCACTGGTTCGCCAGGTGCCAACTTAAATCCGGCATCTTGCAAAATGGCGCTATCTGCCTTAGCTCTTGCAAGCTCTTTCTTATCCAGCACAGGATCATAAGTACCAATGATCTCTAAGCTCGAGTTCGGACGCTTCACCAAATACTCGCCAAATTTTTCCAGGCGATCTTGATCAGCAACCAGGAAGACTGCTTCTCCAGGCACAGCATTTACACCCTCTTCGCCACCCATTCCTAAAATAGATGCAAGAGCTCTAAATGGTGCTGTTGCTACGTTTGTTAGAACATTACTAATGGCCTGCCAAACCAAACCACTGGCACTAAATTCTGGGGAGTCGACATTACCTGCGATGCGAACCGTTACGTCAATCGTGTCATCAGAGTCTTCTAATAAAGCAATTGCTAAGCCTAGCGGTAATTTTTTGCCAGTAAAGTCCGGCACCTCATTACCCAGCACCACCTTCTTAATAATGATCTGATTACTTCCATTGAGTTCGCCATCATTGGCTTTGTAATTGAGATTGAGGTTTAGTCGTCCACTGGTAATTTGATAGCCTGCGAATGTCATCACTGCTGGATTGAAGGCGGTCAGCGGAAGGTTTCTAAAACTCATCAAGATGTCATGATTGCGTCGTGGATCATCAAATGATGCTTGACCCTTTACTCGCATACCTCCCGAGCCAGCAACAACACCATCCATCGCCACAGTGGCAAATCGACCAGGAGTATTGCTAACCCCCAAAAGAGTGGCATTGAACCTCTTCACATCCACCTTGAAATTAGGACGCATCGCCATATCTGAAAAGTACACTTCGCCATTTTTCAGAAGAGTGGATCGAATATCTAAATTGAATGTGGAGAGAGTGCTTACCTTAGACCCAGCTACAGGCTCGGACTTTAATTCTATTGTTGGCCTGGCAAATAACCTTCTAAAGTTTGAGAACCCTTCTTCATTAATTTCAAATTGCAGGGTTGGCGCATCAATGGCCAACTCATCTATTGAGAGGCTATTGTTGGAACCCTGTTTTGACTTAACGGATTGATATTCAAACTGACGAATATCCGCCATCTTCCAAACAATCAGAGGATTTTTTTGACCCTTCTCCAGTATTGCTAAGTCTGAAATATGAATATCGCCCGCAACTGAATCAGTCTCACCGCCTATTTTCACAGTTAGATCGGCTTTCATCAAGCCACTGGTACCGATGAGCTCTTTATTAGCTGGCAATAGAGCGACGATTGGCGAGGTTGCAAGACTGTGAATTTCTAACTTGCCATTAACTGACTTCGAGCCGGTATTGAAATCCCAGCGTGATCGTATCTCACCCTCATCCAACCTCAAGTTGAGCTGCGCGCCTAAGTTACCTGGCTGAGGATTATCCAATCCACCTGTAATAGCAACATGGCGATACGCAATAGTTTTATTGATTCCAGGTATGAAGAACTGCAAGGCACCAAGATTAAAGTCGTATTGACCACGGACCCCGGTTACCAAACCATTCTTATCGTAATTGGCTACATCAAGCAACCTCATAGTAAACGGGTTGAGTGATTCTTTTAATTTGCTCGAATCATCCACCAAACTTAGAGAAGCTGAACTGACGATAATTTCATCGATCGATATTTTGAGAGGCTTCTTGAATTCTTTGGGATCTGAAGGGGGTATCGCCTTTTCAACGGCGGCAATCAATTCCTGCCAATTCCAGGACCCTGCGTGTATGCCCTTAGGTAGATTCTTCTCGACCAACACCTTAGGTTCTTCCAGCAAAACCTCATCAAAGCCCAGCTCTCCTATAACCAACTTTGTCCACTTGAGGGTAATTGCCAGCTTTTTAAATTCCAGTAATTTAGAACCACCCTCTTTTGCCAAGTGAAGGCCATCAAGCTCCACCCTTAGCCGCAATGGAGAAAGACTGAGGTCTTGATAGGAGATCTCATAACCAATCTTGTTGCCATATTCAGTTAGGGACTTTTTAATCAAGCCAGGCAGCAACAAATGGCTTCCCAACCAGAATAAGGCGGCTATCAGAATAAAAAGTCCCGCCAAACGCAAAGACCATCGCTTTATTTGGGAGTTTGTGAGGGAAAGCATCTACTTGTCTTTATAGGTCAATATCAGTAACAATGAAAATGAACGCAGAATAATAAATATACCCCCCTCAGGAGACCCATGAAAACATTCCTCAAAAAACTGGCCTTATCTGTTGTGTGCCTTGCCGCTCTATCGATCGGTGGTGTTGCTATTGCCCAAAACTCTGATGGCTTTACCGATCTGATTGATGGCGTAAGTTTGAGTGGGTGGAACATTATTGGGAGCGCCAACTGGGTCATTGGTAATGGTATTGTCGAAGGCAATAAGCCCAATGGTTTTTTAGTCAGCACTAAGACTTACAAAAACTTTGTCATCAAGGCTGAGTTTTATGCTGAGTCCAATACGAATAGCGGCATTTTCATTCGCTGCCAAGACCCTAACAAGGTGAGTCAATCCACTTGTTATGAAATCAATATTTGGGATACCCGCCCCGAACAAGCGTACGCAACCGGCGCTATTGTGGATGTTGCTAAAGTTGACCCGGTACCTAAGGCCGGTGGACGCTGGAACACCATGGAGATTATTGCAAATGGTCCCAATTTTAAGGTCATGATGAATGGCGTTGTGACAGTGGCTAATGGTCAGGATAGCAAATATTCTGAAGGCCCTATTGCCCTGCAATCTGCTGGTGGCGTCATTAAATTTAAGAAGTTGCAAATAAAGCCTCTATAAGCTTTGACGCCCAAATAAATCAAAAGCCGCTGACAAGCGGCTTTTTTAATTCTCTCGAGATCAAGCGTCTTACGCTGGCGGAAAGCCTGCTTTTTGCTCCCACATATTATTAAATACATTAATGATGGGCTTTTCATAAACACCTGCCTTGGTATAGGGCTCATCCTTTAACCAAGCTTCCACATCTGCCCTGCTAGGAAAGTCGATTGCGAGCAAGCTACCAACTGTAGTCTTACCGTCATCAGAAGTCATCGGTCCAGCAAAAGCCATGCGGTCAGAAAGTTGCGCCAAGTAAGCGCGATGCTCTGGTCGAATTTGTACACGCAAGTCAGCAGTACCAGGCTTATCCATCAACAAAATTGCAAAGATCATGTTTTCTCCATCTTTTAATTGGTTTTATTTTTAAATCTTAATTAGCAAGATATTACGGTAAGTTCCAAAGAAAAAACCACCCGAATGAACTGACCCCCAAAAGTTGGACAGTTTAGTTAGGTTAGCACGAGGGATTGAGTTCGGTATTGCACCGGGCTTAATCCCTTTAGTTTTTGTTTGATCCGATCATGGTTGTAGTAGTGGATATATTCC
>NZ_JACVPG010000016.1:0-36394 GCF_018882045.1 Polynucleobacter sp. Fuers-14
GCAATCCATGCCCCAAAGGGTTTATTGTTTAAGTGGTCAGCCATAGCAATACTCCTTATTGATGATCTCGCAATCACCAGCATGGCTTAAATTGCTGCGGCTGACTACCATTCTGCATGTACTATGGGCCAGAATTTATTGCCAAAGAGTTGCGTAAATGGTTATCTGGCATAGGAGTGAAGACTGCTTACATTACTCCAGGCAGTCCTTGGGAGAATGGTTTTTGTGAAAGCTTTAACGGCACCTTTGGAGACAACCTGCTTGATGGAGAAATCTTTTACAGCCTACAAGAAGCTAAGGTAGTGGTTGGGGAATGGGTCAAGCATTACAACCATGAACGGCCCCATAGTGCACTCGGTTACAGGCCACCTGCACCCCAAACCCAAGTACCCAAAATCATCCAAACTCAACCCATTTTGCTGCAATAACTTACTATGGAAAAACTCTCTCAAGTAGTGGGCCTAAATTGACAGCGGTTCAACCATCAGCCGCTCTCTCACCTCATTAGCCGACTTGGGTCTGATAGGCTCCCCATCAAGACATTCTGTTTCTATACCAAACCTCGATAAATTAGGAGAATTCTGTAACTAGACTTCACTTTTGAATTAAAAGTAACCAGAATTTTAATAAGATGATGATATATAATTTGGTATATTAAATGATAAATGGGGGAGGTAATATCATGGGATTCTTTGGAAGCATCATGAATGCACTTTCAGGTTCTGGACAAGCAGAGATTCCAAAAAATGCAATCTTTATTGACGTTCGCTCTCAAGGTGAGGTTGCCAGTGGCGCGATGGAAGGTGCAATTAATATTCCTTTAGCTGAAATTAGTGGCAAAGCTAAAAAATTACCCTCTGAAAAAAGTAAGCCTATAGTGGTTTTTTGTGCATCCGGAATGCGCTCCGGCATGGCCAGAAAAGCCTTGCTATCCCTTGGTTACGAGCAAGTAATCAATGGCGGCGGTATTAGCTCGCTTGCAATGCGACTCGGAAAACGAATTATTTAATTAATAAGTAAAGTAGACAAGACCTATGAAAAGTGACCAAGATTTGGTTTTGTTGGCGAAATCACAAGTCTCGTAAGTGGATATTGAACTTGCCCAGTCGGAGTTGACTGCCACGGACATACTGATTGATGTACGTGAGCCGGATGAATTTGTGATCGGCCATATACAAGGGGTTGCCCATATCCCTAGCGGGCTCCTAGAGTTTAAAATGAATGCTTCAGAGGCCTTATCTGCAAGGGATTTGAAAATACTGGTGTACTGTAAAAACGGGGGTCGATCTTCACTGGCCGCCAAGACCTTAGTCGAAATGGGCTATTTGAGCGTTCAGGCTAAAGCGGGGGGGGGTGATGCTTGGGCTGCTGCAGGCAATCGAATTGCGAAGATTTCACATCCAGAATTAGGGTAATGTACTGACTGCAGATTTATCATGCAATCAGTAGTGCTTTCTTAATGTTTTGTTTTTACCATCATCTTTAGCATCTTACCGGTAATAATTAAAAACCGTACAAATTGCCAGGGGATAAAAGTCCTCATAAACTTTGTAAAAGCTGTTGGAGTAGGCGGATAATAAGCCTGCTGGTATGGTTCAGGATTTTTTATTTTAGACACAGCATTCTCTCTTCAAATGTCAATCTGGGATGATGGACCAGCCCGGTTTCAGCTTAGCCTGGTATATGAATAAAAGATGTAGTAGATACTTCAACCAGTGGCCTGCAAGCCCAATTTCTCCAAAGGTTAGATTCATATCACGGCCATATTCTGGGTATTTTTCAAAATTCGGAACTACTGGGAACACGGTCATGCTTGCGGCGGTACCAGTTAATAAGCCAGAGCCAGTTGATGCAACACAAGCGGCACCCATCTCTGCCATTGAGGCTTTTTGGGTTGGTTTCGGAGCTCCATTAATCATATCTCGAATACTTAAGGCAACTGCCATTGCCATCGCAGCAGATGGCATACCTGTGCGTGGAGCGGTAGGATTGATTACCGTACCATTTGGGCTTTGCATTGGTTTACTAATCATATGGGGAGGAGCAAATGCAATACCTACCGCAAACATATTGCCATAGCTTGGATTCTGGTAGGTATGAGGCCAATCTTTTGCACTCCACTCCGCATACGGCCTAGGAGTGTAATCAGCATCGACTTTCATGAACCCATTAGGCGCAAATACTTCACTCGTGATGTCTTCACCCGATTTGTTAAACGCTTTCATACCTACGCCAGAGAAGGGCGGAATCAGCATTGAAAAATCAAATTTCTGCTCATAGAATTGGCCATTGATAGTTTCGTAGTGGATTATTCCAGGCTCCACTTTAGTAACAGCAGCTCTAGTGATCCAGCGAATATCGCGTTCAGCCATTAATGATTCGGCAAAGGTTTTGCCGTTAGTAATATAACCACCTCGTTCAATATGAATGCCGCCCATACCAAAATCACCCAATTCATATTCATTGCTAAGCCAAACAAGGTCTGCCTTATCGCGAACATTCGCATTGCGTAGCTCGTGATCGACGTTATAAATATACTCAAATGCAGCGCCTTGACATGTACATGTGCCATGACCAGTGCCGATGACTAAAGTAGCTTTATCGCCACCCCTGAGTTTCTTAATAATATCTTGTAGTTTATGATTTGCCTCTACTGCATGGCTAGCTGTACAAACAGAGACGGTGTGACCTCCATCAGGTCCTAGCCCAGGAGTGGCGCCAAAATTTAATTTAGGACCGGTTGCATTGACAAGGTAATCATAAGAGATTTTTTCCTGCTCACCTGCTTTTTCTGGAAGGGTGTATTCGATTGAGACAAAGCCCTTTTCCTCTGAGTAATCACCTTCTGGGTGGATTGATAAGGCTTTTGCTTGCTTAAACTTCACTGAAGTCTTTTTATAAATTTTTGCAAGATCAAACGTGACATCTTTCTCTTGCATTTGACCAACACCAACCCAGATATTGGAAGGGATCCAATTCCACTTGGCATTTGGTGAAATCACAGTAATTTCGTGATGCTTGCCTACCCACTTATTAAGGTGCCTGGCGACGGTATGCCCTGCAATTCCGGCACCCAAAATAACTATTTTTGCCATATTTCCACCAGTTTGTGTGTTGTTAATATCATTTCTTTATTACCTTAGCAAGTGCTCTTCATAGTGTAAATAAACGCGATATAAAAAAATATAATGTTTACCCTAATATCTGAATTAGAAAACTCAAAAATTACAGTTTTCAGCTCTACTTTAGGTAAGTGTTAACTAGTTTGAGGTCTTGCTCGCCGAGTTCACCCAGTAAGCTGGCTAAACGCAAGCGATTTAATAAGTTATTCACTTGCTCTTGGTAAAGCGCTTGCTGATTCTGAATAAGTTCATTCTCGGCAGCCAATAACTCTAAACTGGTTCTAGATCCAACCTCATAACTCTTTTTTGTACTCTCTAAGCGATCCTGGCTTGATTTTTGGGTATTTTTAAGAACCGTCAATTTATCTTTAGAGGATTGGAGGCTATACCATAAATTGCGTAGCGTTTTCTCGAGATTTAAGGTGGCCTGATTGATGTCGGAGCGCGTCTTTTCTAGTAGCAAGAGCGATTCCTCTTGTTTTGAACTTCTGTAGCCACCGGTATAGAGGGGGATATTGAGCTGCAATCCAATCATATTATTTGTATTGGTATTGCTTGCTGTGCCGAAGTCGCCAGAACCAGTCAAAACATTACGCGAAGATTGGGCGATTGCATTCAATGTCGGTGAGGCACTGATACCGTACTTCGTTACTTCTTCCTTGGCGATAGACTCTTGTACTGACATCATTCTGAGTTGAATATTCTGCGCTTTTAATTTTTCAACATACGAGGCTAGGGGATCAAGTTTTAATTGAGAAAAATTCAGGTTACCGCTTAGTTTTTTGATACTTTCTTTGGAGGGGAATAAATCATTCAGAGATAATTTTTTAAGTTCTAAATCATTTTTGAGATTCATAATTTGCAACTTAATTGAGTTTAAATTTTGATTGGCTTCCTCAAGATCAGTTTGCGTTGCGTTTCCAAGTCTAGCGCGTCTTTCCATCTCATTGCGCATCTCTTGAATCGCTGATTGCTCTTTACCCATTAATCGCAAGGTTTCTTCAGCATTTAACACATCAAAATAACGTTCGGCAACAAGTAGAATGAGATTTTGTTGGGCATTAGCCCAACCCAAGTCAGCAACATCGGCACTCATTTTGAGTTGTCTACTTTGTGATAACTTTTCTTTATTAAAGATCGGCTGAACAATAGATAGGGCGTATTGATTGCCAAATCCGTTATTGATTGAAGTATTGAAGTTTGCCCCATTAAATGTACCCATACCTGGAGCATAGAATTGTGCTCCTGTCGTGCTACTGTTATTACTAATGCTTGCTGTTGTGGCACTCAAATTGACATTAGGAAGCCAGAGGGCGGTGCCTTGCCCCCGGTGTTTTTCGGCGGCGAGCTGTTCATATTTGCTGGAAATATATGCTGGGTCTCGTTCTAAAGCTGAATTCCAGACATCGATGAGATCTACTGCATGAGCTAATGGACTAAAAAATTGAGCGCTAATGAGGCTTGCGAGTGCTAATTTTTTTGGGGTAAAGATTGATTTCATATCAGACTTAGTGACAAGTATTCGATGATTTGAGGCCTACTTTACGTAAAATGCGCTCCATAAAACACCAGCCGGTCAATCCGCTTTGTAATAAATTTAGACCAACAAAAGCGGTAAATGCCAGAAACCATTCGCTAACAAAAAAAGGACTTCCTGAAAAGCCAAAGAGAAGAGATAACAAAATAAAAGCCCCTGCAATTACCCGTACTGTGCTCCATGTAGTCATTTCTTACTCCTAGTTATTTGTGTGAAAAATTTTATATAGCTTATTGGCGTAGGCTGAATAGTAGAGCAATGGAATGACCACTAGCGTGAGTACTGTAGAAACGAGTATTCCAAAAATTAACGAAATTGCTAAACCATTAAAGATTGGGTCATCTAAAATAAAGAAGGCGCCTAACATTGCAGCCAATCCAGTTAACACAATTGGTTGTGCACGAGTAATTGCAGAGTTTACTACCGCTTGCTTGAACTCAATACCACTGCGTACTTGCAAATTAATGAAATCCACCAGCAAAATGGAGTTGCGCACAATAATTCCTGCAAGGGCGATCATACCAATCATGGAGGTCGCCGTGAATTGCGCCCCTAATAGTGCGTGTCCAGGCATAACACCAATAATAGTTAGTGGTATGGGCGCCATGATGATTAATGGAGTCAAGTAGGATCCAAATTGCGCCACTACCAATAGATAAATGAGAATTAATCCAACTGCATACGCCAATCCCATGTCCCTAAAAGTTTCATAGGTAATTTGAGATTCTCCATCCCATTTGATGGATACGTTGCGATATGGATCTTTTGGTTGCGAGATGAAGAATTCCTTAATGGAATTACCGCTTGCATCTTTTAATTCATCTACCTCAGCCCTGGTTTTAAATAAGCCATATAAAGGACTATCAATTGAACCCGATGTATCAGCAATCACGTAATTGAGAGCTAACAGATCCTTATGAAAAATGGGCTGTTCGCGCTGAGTATCTACTACTATTAATAGCTTACTTAATGGAACGAGTTCGCGATTTGCATTACGTACTGTTAGCTTTAGTAGATCGTTGATATCGCCTTGCTTGACCTCGGGCAAGCGAATGGTGATGGATGCTGGGTACTTACTTTTATCCTGAAGGTAGGTGACATTTTCTCCGGATAAGCCAGCCCGAAGGGTAGCGATAATATCGATCTGAGATACACCCATTAGATTGGCTTTTTGGCGATCAACTAGCAGTAATTCCTTTGGTGCACTGCTGATGCTGCTGTCATCGACATCTACCAATCCTGGCGTATGTTCGAATATATTTCGCACACCTTTAGCCACAGTCAATCTGGCTTCTTCGCTAGGGCCATAAACTTCAGCGACGATCGGGGCGAGTACGGGTGGTCCTGGAGGAACTTCTACAACTTTAGCATTGGCGCCATATTTCTTTGCAATGGTATCTAGGGTAGGGCGAATTCTGGCGGCAATTACATGGCTCTTATCAGAGCGATGGTGCTTATCTACCAAGTTCACCTGGATATCGCCTTTACTAGGGTCTTGCCGAAAATAGTACTGTCTAACTAGACCATTAAAGTTGATTGGAGCTGCTGTGCCAGCGTAGATTTGATAGCTGCTAACTTCGGGCATTTTTGCTATTGCAGTGCCCATTTCTTTTAAAACCACGGCAGTCTGTTCTACGCGGCTATCGGCCGGCATATCTAAGATGACCTGGAATTCAGATTTATTATCAAAAGGTAGCATTTTGAGAACAACTAAACCGGTTAATGGCAGTGCAATAGAAATGATAATTGCTCCTAAAACACCCATGCCTAAACGACGTCGATTGCGTTTTCCATTTTGCTCACTTAAGAGCGGCGTGAAAATTATCTGAAACTTGGGAGTAAGCCACTTTGAGAAGTTAAATCCGGAATGGGTATGAACATTTTCTCTTGGCAGCAAAATTCTTGACATCCACGGTGTAATAGCAAAGGCAATCGCAAGTGATAGCAGCATACCCATACTGGCATTGATTGGAATAGGACTCATATAAGGACCCATTAGGCCACTCACAAATGCCATTGGAAGTAATGCTGCGATAACAGTAAAAGTAGCCAGAATCGTGGGGCTTCCTACTTCATCTACGGCGCCAGGAATAATCTCTTTTAGCGACTTTTCTGGGAACATCACTCGGTGTCGATGAATGTTTTCTACGACAACAATAGCGTCATCTACCAAAATACCAATTGAAAAGATCAGCGCAAAAAGAGATACCCGATTGATTGTGAATCCCCAGGCCCATGATGCAAATAGGGTGCCGGCGAGTGTTAGAACTACGGCAGACCCAACAATCGCTGCCTCCCTACGCCCCAGCGCGATCATAACTAAAACTACTACCGAGAGTGTTGCAAATAATAGTTTTTGAATTAATTTAGTCGCCTTGTCATTTGCTGTTTCACCATAATTTCGTGAGACCAATACCTCTACATCTTTCGGGATAATCGCCCCCTTAAGAAGTTCAACTTGTTCTTTGACTTGGTCAGCCACATCGATGGCATTTTCACCAGGTTTTTTAGTAATGGCAATCGTTACCGAAGGATGCTCTTCAAACTTGCCGGTCTTCTCATTTTGTATTGAGTTATAGACCAAGCGCTGTGTTTGCAGAGGGCCATCCGTAAGCTGGGCAATATCTTTCAAAAAGACGGGGTTTCCAGTACGAACACCCAATACAATGCTGCCAACATCATTTGCATCTTTTAAATAGGGGCCTGACTCAATAGCAATTGTGGAGTTGGCATTAAGTAAGTTACCAACTGGCATGCCTAAGTTAGCAGAGCTCAAGGCGGTACGCACATCGTCCAGCGTGACACCACGGTTAGCCATTTTATTGGGATCAATTTCGACATTGATAGCTCGCCTTGGTCCACCAATGGTGTTGACTTCACGGGTACCCTTAACTCTTTTTAAATCAGACTCAATACGATTTGCAACCTTCTCGAGTTCAAATGCACTTATAGCGAGATTATTAGAGTAGAGCGTGAGAGCCAAGATGGGAACATCGTCAATACCCTTAGGTTTAATGATCGGCTCTAGAACGCCCATTCCCTTAGGCAGCCAATCTGAGTTTGCTGCAACGGTATCATGCAGTCTTACTAGGGCTTCTGTTCTTGGTACACCGACTTTAAATTGAACGGTAATTACCGATAAGCCCGCTTGTGAAACCGACATCACATGCTCAATCCCTGCAATCTGTGAGAGAACCTGCTCTGCCGGGATAGAAACCATCTGCTCTACATTTTTTACTGTAGCTCCTGGGAAGGGGATGAGCACATTAGCCATCGTCACATTAATCTGAGGTTCTTCCTCTCTTGGAGTAATCAAGATCGCAAAAAGGCCCAATAGCAATATAGCGATTGCTAATAATGGCGTAATTTGCGCACCCTGAAAGTACGATGCGATACGGCCAGATATGCCAAGTTTCATGCTCATGAGTTCAACTCTAAAATTAATTAATTTATATTATATCGAATTATAATTCGTTATGAGAGGTAATTCACTTAGGTAAGGTAAATTTAATTTTTTACTAGATACAGCTATTTCAAATTAGGACTTGGTATAATATTTCATAAATTTATATAATATGGAATTCAGGTAAACATGAATACCAAATCGATTAGCAAAACAAAAATAAGTCTTAAAAAGATGGCCTCTTCTGCAGATGTGGCTTGCAAGTTAATGAAAGTACTATCCAATAAAGACCGTATGCTTTTGCTTTGTGAGATTAGTCAAGGTGAGCGTTGTGTTTATGAGCTAGAAGAAATTCTGGAAATTTATCAACCTACTTTATCCCAGCAGCTGACAGTTCTGCGGGAGAATAAGTTAGTAAAAACCCGCAGAGAAGGTAGACAAATTTATTACACACTCTCAAGTGAGATCGCTGCTGCAGTCATGGAGTTGCTGGCAAAGCACTTTTGTAAAGTTTGAATTTTTATTTGATCATTAGGACAGATATAAACTGAGTTAATTGATTGGCAGGTAGTGCGCCGCTCACTCGTTTAAGTTTAATTTCACCTCTAAAGCCTACCAAGGTCGGTATCGAGCGAATATTGAATTGCTGCCCTGCAATAGGGTTTGCTTCAGTATCTACTTATACGTGAATGACTTGGTTTAGGTGTTGCCGAGCGCTTGCCTTAAGAGTAGGGTCAAATATCCGGCATGGACCATACCATGGTGCCCAAAAATCAACAATGATCGGTTTTTTAGAGTGAACTAATAACTCATTTAAAGAATTGACATTCACCCCTATGGGTTTGGTCTGAAAATCCCAGGACAGGTCAATGAAATCAAGCTAATTAATTAAGTCCAAGTAATTTTATTAACACAAAGCTGATTACAAATAGAGTCACGAACGATAAGACCACTACGGCTGTAACCCTATATCCTGCGCGTGCTACAGATCGAACATCAACACCTAGACCCAAAGCTGCCATTGACATTACGGTTAGAAGATTGCTAAAAATATGAGCGGGCTCTATGAAAAATTGTGGAATAAGGTTAAAAGAGCGCATTGTTATTAATGATAAAAATCCAACGATAAACCAGGGCGCCATATGCGAAAGGGTGAGACGCTTTCCACTATTTCTACTATTTAGCATCGAAAGTGTTAAAACCACTGGGCCTAACATCAGTACACGTACCAATTTGACCAGTGTGCCGATATGGGCGCTTATTAAAGAGACAGAAGTGGTGGCTGCTAATACTTGTGGTACTGCATATACAGTAAGGCCAGCAAATACGCCATATTGCAATACGGTCAAATTTAATAGAGGAATCATGATTGGCAGAATTAAAACAACCGCGATCCCCAGGACGGCAGTAAAGGCGATGGAAGAGGCTACATCATTTCCATCTGCATCAATGATGGGTGCAACTGCTGCAATCGCTGAATTGCCACAAATGGAGTTACCGCAAGCAATTAGAATTGCCATTTTTTTGGGGAGCCTAGCAAGTCTGCCAATGCTGTAGCTTGCAATAATCGCAATTACAACTACTAGCGCAATGCCTCCAATAAGACTGGCACCTTGCGCCATGATTGCAGAAGCGCTAACTGATGCACCAAGTAAAACGACTGCTATTTCAAGTAATGTCTTAGCTCCAAAATGGATTCCTGTATCGAAACGAGAATTGGGGCGGTAAAAGGTACGCACTGCACTGCCTAGCAATATTGCCATGACCAGCGTTTCTAGCCACACGCGCTCGAATAGATAAATTTCAAGGTATTCCAAATAATAAGAGGAGAGGGTAATCAGCCCGCAAAGTGAAAGCCCTGGTGTTAATTGATTTATCGCTTTTCTCATTTTGCTCTCGGTTTTGCATTGATGAGCAAGTATCTCCGTAATTAATCATTAAATATATCTATAAATAATTGATGTAATGTTTATTAAAAACGAATAATATAAGTAGTAATTAAATTGACATACATAAATGAAGGAAAAATATGACGCTTGAACAATTGCGCATATTTGTAGAGGTAGCAGAGCGTGGGCATCTAACACAGGCAGCAAATATTCTTGCGCTCACACCTTCTGCGGTGAGTGCGGCAATTCGCGTACTGGAGGATCGATATGGAACCCAGTTATTTGATCGAGTGGGAAGGGGTATAGAGCTCAATCCAAATGGTCGAATATTTTTGATTGAAGCTCGGGCGGTGCTCGCTCAAGCCTGGGCTGCTGAATTAACGCTTTTAGAGCTTGGCGGTGAAATACGTGGAAGCCTAAGCGTTCAGGCAAGTCAAACTATCGCTAGTTACTGGTTGCCGCCCCTCTTAATTAAATTTAAGCAGAAATACCCCTCTATTGATATTCACCTTGGGATTGGTAATACAGAGCAAGTAGCAAGGTCGGTTTTAAATGGTTTGGTAGATATTGGATTCGTTGAGGGAGGTATTGAAGACTCGAGTCTAGATATTAGAAAGATTGCTCAAGATAACATTGTCGCGGTAGTTGCATCCAATCATCCATGGGCAAAAAAAAGACGTATCAATCCCAAAGATCTTCTGAGTGGTCGATGGGTATTGCGCGAATCTGGCTCCGGAACTAGAGCGGCTTTTTTCGCTATGCTCAATGAAAATAACATTGATTCAAAAGCATTGGATATTGAGATCACGCTCCCATCTAATGAGGCGGTTAGGTCGGCAGTATTGGCTGGACCCTACGCTAGCGTATTGTCAGAAATGGTTGTAATGTCTTATCTGAGTGCGGGATTGCTAAGTAAAGTCAATATTGCATTACCCCAACGTGCTTTTTTCTTGCTCAGACATAAAGAGCGTTTTAAAACTAAAGCGTCTGTTGCGCTTGAGCAAGTTATTGCGAGTAGTTAACTTATGGGCCTATCCTTGTGTAACCCACTATTTCCGGTATGAATTATTTTAAAGATGTTTCACTTATTTCATTTATTGCGTTTAGTAGTATCATTATCAAACAGTTTTAGGGCGCATTTAATTGTTAGATCTCTAAGGTTAAAAGTGGAATTGCGATGACTACGCCAGATAAAGTAAGACAAGTAGTACCGCCGCAAATGTCTCAAAAAGATATTGAAATAGCCAGAGTTGCACAGAGATGCATTATGGAATCTCTCGATCACTCTAGGTCTGCAGCAATAACATTAACCACTGATTCAGGGGAGCGCCCTTCAGTAGATTTGCCTCCAGCAGCCTTAAGATTTATTGGTCAACTATTAGGCGCAATGAGTGAGGGGCGCCCAATAACATTGATTCCTTCAAAACGCGAGTTCTCAACTGTTGAGGCTGCTAACTTTATTAATGTTTCCCGCCCATTTGTTATTAAAGAAATGGAAGCGGGAAGATTAAAGCATCGCATGGTCGGTACACATCGGAGAGTTGCGTTTGAAGATTTGGTTGAGTACATGAATGTTATACAACAAAAACAACAGTCTGCTTTAGATAGGATGGCGGATAGCGCTCGCGAATTAGACTTAGATTACTAAGATAGCTGGCAATGCAAGATATACCGCAGTACTAGATGCATACGTTCTATATCAACTGGCAATAGCAGAATCTTGAATGAGCATTGCAGTGACCGGACTATTTGCGGCTAAATGGACTAAAAAATTGAAGAAGATTGGATTCGCTCGCTTGAGAAGAATCGTCCAGAGCTTAAGGGTAGGCTGGGTAGTCGAAGGGATGATAAGCGAGAGGCTGTGCCTGACTGGGAGATTACAGAGGTCGCTTGGAATTCAATTGCCGGCTCTTTAAATCTTCCCGATCTAAACGATGTTCACGTTTTAGCTGCTGCTATTGCGGGCCATGCTGATTGTATTGTTACAAGAAATCATCAAGATTTCCCGCCCAGCATTATGGCCATTCATGGAATAGATATTTTGGATCCTGATGAGTTCATTGTTAATCAGTGGGATTTGGAGAATGTGCCTGTTATGGCGGCCTTTAAAGGCATGAGAGAAAAAAAGCGGACTGAAACTGTTGAGGATTTTGCTCAGACTCTCGAGAAGAATGGATTGCCAGCTACTGCACAAAAAATTCGAGAAGCGGCAGCACTTATTTGATGGTTAAACATCGATTAAAGTTGCGCTGCCTTACTACACAAAACGATACACACTGACGCTGACCAACTGTAGACCCCCTGTTTATGGAGTTCTATCTAGGCCTTCTGCTCTCATAAGAAAGAAGCCCTAGGGGTCTTGTAGCAAAGACCTCAATAGATTCAATAGGTTAGTGGTCGATTAGGCGGTTTAAATTCACTACACACCGGAGCAAAAACCGAGGTGTGTAGTAAATAGGCTTTTTGTGTGGTTTTGAGAAGTAAAACACCCATCAAAAGGTGTGTAGTAAACGTAAAGTTTTAGGGCCTATAGCTCAGTTGGTTAGAGCAGAGGACTCATAGCGTAAGTTGTGCCATATACGTGGAAACTGTATATGGGATGGTGTCAAATTCGGAGAAAGCTAAAGGTAGTTTTAATTAATTGCCCAAGCTAACGCCGAGCCAAGCTTCAGTATGAAAGTGCTGTTGAAGGTGTAGAGACTAGACGGCACCCACCTAAGTTCAGAAATGAATATGGTGAAGGCATAGTCCAAGGAGTAGCGAAAGCTACACAAGCCGGAATCCTTTGGTCCCAGGTTCAAGTCCTGGTGGGCCCAACAATGAAATCAACGGCTTAGGGAGAAATTCCTAAGTCGTATTTCTTTCTGTGCAACAAAGTGTGGAAGCAATCTTCACACATCTTCCATGGCAACCCCAATAGATATATAGGTCTGCCATTGAAGCGATGAACTACTTGTAGATTGTTGTACCCAATATTTAAGGACTGCTTACGGCCAGATGCAACCATCACACCGCCTACACAATTTCATATGTCAGAAGTAAGACTGCGGCACCCATGCAGATCAATGCGAGCATAAAGAACTTATCCGCAATATCTTCAAAATAAACCTTCTTTGAATTACTTCGAATGGATAGATATGAAAAGATAGAGCTTGCTAGAAAGATGAGGGCATCTAGAGCTAGGAGATCATCTACCCAATAGGCAATGCCTCGGTTGGTCTGAGTTAGCTTCACAATGCTGATAACGGTCATGCATACACCAAGCATTGCGCCTGAAGTCGGCAGAATATGACCGCTTAGATTATTGGGGTTACGCATTTACTGGTGAATGTAGTCTGGTAAAGTGCCTGACCCAGATTTTTGGTTGGGCGACGGTGATCCACCGAGTTCTGGCAAGTTGTAGTTTGGTTGGCTTGGCGTCAGCCTTTTTTGACTTGCATTAATAAAAGCAGGTACTTTACTATCAAAAGATGCCTTTTGCTCAGAAGTCAATAATTTGTAAAGCGGTTTCGCAGCCTCATCAACCTCTTTTAAGCTGGTATATCGATTTTTTGCATCTTCGGTAGATTGGCTTAGAAATTTCAGTCCATCAATAGTGGCGGAACTATCGATATTCAATTTAGCTCTTTCTTTGGCAACATCACTCGCATAAAGTCTCACCTTGATTGCAAAATTACCCCAAGCCTTGCTTTGTTCGGGTGTTAGCTTAAGGCTTTCCTCAAGGCGAGATAATCCAGTTTCAATTTGCTCATAAGTAAGCAGATGTGAGCCTGGAGCAGGCATTGAGATATGGGTGTTTGCCGATGCGCTGGAAGAGTCGGGATTAGAGGCATTGCGCCCGGCGCCCCTTCGCATTCCAGGCATTCCTGGGATTCCAGAGCCTTGAGATCCGCCCCATTGAGCAAAAGACTCCTTAATGGGCAAAATTGCTACTAAAACTAGAAAACTCAAGATAATTGAGCGCAATAGCATGATGGCCCGATTCATTTTTCTCTCAACTGGATGTCTCTAACTCTTGTTAGACAGTAATTTTGAAAAATACTTACTCTAAAAAGAAAATAATTATTTTGTCTTGGCCGTAAGTTTTCTATAGGTGCTCGCGTCTAAGTAGTAACAAACAAGGAGATATAAATGAAAAGAACGATGCAAGGTCTAATTATGGCTAGTGTATTGATGGTGAGTGCCATTGGCATTGCCAGCGCCGCCTTACCAGAGCCGCAAGATCCCCAGGTAGTTGCTAATATGACCTTTGAGCAACGCCTGCAAATGTCCAAGGATTTGCGAGAGCAATTTAAACAAGCCACTCCAGAAGAGCGCCGTGCATATCGCCAAAAACTTCATGCCAAATTCAAAGCCTTAAGTCCTGAAGAGCGTAAAGCACTTCGCGAGAAGATGCATGCCCAATGGAAGGCGTTAACTCCAGAGCAAAAGAAAGAGCTACGTGATAACCGCAAAGCCATGATTGCCGCAATGACGCCAGAAGAGCGTCTTGAGATGAAAAAAGAACGCGAAGAGTGGATGAAGGCGCATCCTAATGAAAAAGAGCATTGGAATAAGCCAATGAGCAATTAAGGATCAGTTTGACTTTATTTCCTAGTAAGCAACACCGCATCGAGCAGGCTTTATTAAAAGGAGCTGTAGCGGGGGATTTCAAGGCGTCAAAAGAAGTCATTCGCCTATTGAGCTCCCCCGCTTACTCCTTAGCTTGGAAGATGCTTGGCAACAAAGAAGATGCAGAAGATGTCGTGCAAGAGGCCTTTATTCGCTTATGGAAAAGTGCCGATTCGTTTGCGGGAAAGTCGGGACTTTTTACTTACTTTTACGTGATTGTGAGCAATCTTTGTTTGGATAGGATCAAAAGTATTAACAAGGGGTTCTTTGAGGAGTTTGATGAGATTGAGCATCAACCCATGAAAGAGATTGAGTGGAGTATCTCAGAGGGTGTCAGCCCAGAAAGCATTAAAAAGGCAATGGATATTTTAAGTAGCAAACAAAGAATGGCGATGTTGATGTGGGCATATCAAGATATGACGGCAGAAGAAGTTGGTCTGGCAATGGGTATGAATAAGAATAGCGTCGATCAATTGTTATATAGGGCTAAGTTGAAGCTTAAGATGGAGTTAGAAAAAGGTGAATCCCATGCGAGCGAATGATAAAAAACATTTAAAGAAAGTGTTAGATCAAATCGAAGTTCAAGAACCATCTACCCATTTTGAGCAACGCATTTATCAAGATTGGCAAAGAGTGGTTCTTAAGGTGGATCGACCCACTCATCGATTCACTGAAGTTTTGGCGCTCGCTAGATTACACCCTAGGCTTGCCGCATTGATAGCGTTTGTGGTTATTGCCGCTTCCGTCTTGCTAGGTCAGCACCTAATAGCTTCCCAAGATGATGAGTTGCATCGGATTGATGTCTTGTCTGAATTAAGCCTCTCCACTATTTAATCTACAGTGTTCTCCCTTGCCCCTTGAACTCAAAAGAGTTTTCGGGGCTTTTTTAACCTCAGGAGCATCATGAAAAAGCAATTATTGGCAGCGATACTCACTACTGTGGGGATGGTGGGTTTGACTTATTCTCAAAATGCTATGTTTCAGGCAACGCCAGAGCCATCCGTTCGTCAACAAATATCTGATGCACAAAAGCAATTTGCTAATTGCATCAATCAGACTAAGAAGAGTGATGCCGCAAAGGTTGTCAATAATGAGTTATTTGAAATCGCTCCGAAGTCAGATCATAAGATGAATTTATTCACTACTGAAAACAAAATTACGGATGAAGAAGCAAAGGCGCTAACTGCCTATTTAGCCTCTACAAATGAATGTCGAGCAATATCTAGTCATTTTCCTGTGCCGGAGTTAGCGGGTATCTACCAGAGCTTTTATAGCCAAGTCGATGTGGTTTATCAGAACTTGTTAACTAGGAAAATTTCCATAGGCGAGGCAAATAAAGAAAAGTATGAGCTTATGCAGACTGCTCAATCGCAGTGGATTAACTATGAATTTACCCACAAGATTAATTGATGCATAAGTAATTGGTAAAGGTATTGAATATGGAAAAGCTCAGGCTTTAAGCGGAGTCTCAGCTATCGCGTAATACATTGATTGAAGATTTAATCTTTAGAGCGATTTGTTATCAAAGTCACTTGAGTCATGACGTTCAAGAAGTTGTTCAGATGGTTCACCCCAAGTGCGGTTAACAATACGACCTCGTTTTACGGCAGGGCGCTCAAGAATTCTATCTGCCCATCGCTGAACGTTTACATATTCGTGTACGCTGAGGAATTCTGAAGCTCCATAAAGCCATCCTTTAACAAGGGCACCATACCAAGGAAAAACAGCAATATCTGCGATGGTGTATTCCTTGCCAGCAAGATATTCATTTTCAGCTAAACGTTGATCTAGAACATCCAGTTGGCGCTTGGTTTCCATCGCAAATCGGTCAATGGGGTATTCCATTTTGAAGGGGGCATAGGCATAGAAGTGTCCAAAGCCTCCACCTAAGTAAGGTGCGCTACCCATTTGCCAGAAAAGCCAATTCATTGTTTCGGTACGAGTAGCTATATCTTTGGGCAGGAAGGCATCAAATTTCTCGGCAAGATAAAGCAAAATTGAGCCGGATTCAAAAATAGGAATGGGGGGTGATTTGCTGCGATCAAGGAGCGCCGGAATTTTTGAGTTCGGATTGATCTTTACAAAACCCGAGCCAAATTGATCGCCTTTGCTAATCCTAATCAACCAGGCGTCATACTCAGCACCAATGTGACCAAGGGCAAGAAGCTCTTCGAGCATGATGGTTACTTTGACGCCATTAGGCGTACCCATTGAATACAGTTGTATAGGATGGCGCCCAATAGGTAATTCTTTTTTCTCTCTGGATCCCGCGGTAGGTCGATTGACGTTTGCAAATTGACCGCCATTTGGCTTTTCCCAAGTCCAGACTTTGGGTGGCGTGTATTCGGTTGTATCAGTCATTTTTTACCTTTGCAAGTTCTCAGCAAGTTTAATCTAGCTGACCTAAAATTGTTCGAGACAAATTACCAAATAGTTTATTTAGGGGCTTTGATGAAATATCGTTTATTGGGCAATACAGGGCTTTATGTTTCCGAGCTCTGCTTAGGTACGATGACTTTTGGCGCACAAGGATTTTGGGAGGTCATGGGTGGCTTGCAGCAAAATGCTGCTAATGAGCTGGTGAAGACTTCATTTGATAGTGGTATTAATTTTTTCGATACGGCTAATGTCTATTCGATGGGTCAATCCGAAGCCTTGCTAGGTCAAGCAATTAAAGATTGTGGCTTGCCACGAGATCAGTTGGTGATTGCGACCAAATCTACTGGGATCATGGACGAAACTCCCAACGGAAGGGGCCAGTCCCGTTTCCATATATTTAATGAAGTTAATGCAAGTTTGAAGCGTTTACAGTTAGATCATATTGATCTCTACCAAGTACACGGCTTTGATCCATTAACGCCATTTGAGGAATCGCTATCAGCTCTAAATGATCTAGTTCGAATGGGTAAGATTCGCTATATTGGTTTATGCAATATGGCAGCATGGCAAGTGATGAAGGCAATAGGTATTTCACGGCAAAAAGGCTTTGCTGAGTTTGCAAGTGTGCAGTCTTACTACTCTATTGCTGGTCGGGATCTTGAGCGGGAGATATTCCCATTGGTCCAAGATCAGCAATTAGGGCTGATGGTATGGAGTCCGTTAGCCGGTGGTTACCTCTCCGGTAAATTTAATCGAGATACGACAAATCCTGAGGGTGCAAGACGTTCCAATTTTGATTTCCCGCCGATTAACAAAGACAAGGCGTTTACTTGCATTGCTGCGATGACACCAATTGCTAAGGCGCATGGCGTATCAGTTGCCCAAGTGGCTTTGGCTTGGATTTTGTCTAAGAAGCCTGTTTCAAGTATCATTATTGGCGCTCGCAAATTAGAGCAATTAAAAGACAATATTGCTGCCGGCAAGCTAGCCCTGACAGAAGATGAGCTTAAGTCCCTGGATGAAGTCAGTGCATTGTCGCCTGAGTATCCGGGTTGGATGCTTGCCTTTCAGGGTCAATATCGCGCTACGCCACCAGTAAAAGAATAATTTTTTAATATTCAAATAACCACTTTAGGAAAAAATATGAATACATTTGATGCAATCCGCGAACGTAGGGCTGTTAAGCACTTTGACCCAAGCCATGAATTTACTAAGCAAGAGACTGACCAGCTATTAGATCTCGCTATGCAAGCGCCATCTTCATTCAATATCCAACACTGGCGTTTGGTAAATGTTACAGACAAGGCTTTAAGAGCAGAGCTACGAGAGGCTGCTCATAATCAAGCTCAAGTAACGGATGGATCTCTATTATTTGTAGTGACTGTTGATATCAAGGCATGGGAAAAAGATCCTGCTCGATATTGGGTAAATGCACCTAAAGAAGCGCAAGATATTTTAGTTCCTTGGATTCATCCTTTTTACTCTGGAAAAGAGCAGCTACAAAGAGATGAAGCAATGCGCTCTGCTGGCATTATGTTACAAACTATGATGCTATCTGCTAAGGCTATGGGCTATGACTCATGCCCAATGGTGGGCTTTGATTTTGATAAGGTGGCAGAGCTGATTCATTTACCTAAAGACTATGCCATTGCTGCTATGTTGGTCGTTGGTAAGGGTATTAAACCAGCATGGCCAAAGCCAGGATTCATCCCTAAATCAGAGATGATTATTGAAAATCATTTTTAAATTTAGGCGCTTTCAAAATAGAGCTCCTAGTTCTAAGTTCAAGTCCTGATCAACCCACCAAAAAAGCAAACCCTCATCAGTAATGTTGAGGGTTTTGTCTTTTCCAGATTATTTCTTAAGACGGTAACCGGTTCTAAAGATCCAAATGACAACGGCAATTGATATTGCTAAAAAAGACATTGTCATTCCTAGGCTTACCCAAAGCGACACGTCCTCAATGCCATAAAAGCTCCAGCGAAAGCCACTGATGAGATATACAACTGGGTTGAGTAGGGCTACTTTTTGCCAGAAGGGTGGCAAAACGGAGATCGAATAAAAGCTTCCACCCAGGAAAGTCAGCGGTGTAATGATGAGTAGAGGTACCACTTGGAGTTTTTCAAAGCCATCTGCCCATATGCCAATGATGAAACCAATCATGCTGAAAGTAATTGACGTGATCACCAAATAAAATAGCATCCATAAAGGATGGTCTATTTGCAGTGGTACAAAAAAAGTAGCAGTAGCCAGAATGATTAAGCCCAAAATAATCGATTTACTTGCTGCAGCACCAACATAGCCCATCACAATCTCCAATGGGGATATCGGCGCAGAGAGGATCTCATAAATGGTTCCGCTAAATTTAGGAAAGTAGATTCCAAATGAGGCATTAGAAATACTTTGTGTGAGCAGTGAAAGCATGATTAGTCCAGGCACGATAAATGCTCCATAGGAGATCCCCTCCATCTGGGTCATGCGTGAACCAATCGCAGAACCAAATACAATAAAGTACAAGGATGTCGAGATAACAGGAGCAATAATGCTTTGCATTAACGTGCGCCGTGTTCTTGCCATCTCAAATTTATAAATAGCCCGTACACCATGGTAATTAAGCTTCATGGGTATCTTCCTCTGAGTTAACGAGATTTACAAAGATTTCTTCTAGTGAACTCTGTTTTGTATGAAGGTCCTTAAAGATAATGCCTAGGCTTGTGATCTTTTGAAGTAGCTGTGCAATATCAATATCTTCGTCTTTGGAGTCAAAGCGATAAGTAAGCTCATATTTATCTTCTGAAAGACTTAGACTCGGTAAATCCAACCCCCTCGGCAGGCTCTGGAGCGGGCTTTGTAGCTGAAGAGTTAACTCCTTTTTACCCAATTTATTCATGAGGGCTAATTTGTCGTCCACCATGATGAGCTCACCGCTACGAATAATGCCAATGCGGTCTGCCATGTCTTCAGCCTCTTCAATATAGTGAGTCGTGAGAATGACGGTAGTGCCGTTGTCTTTTAGAATTTTGACCAAATTCCACATATCTTTTCTGAGGCTGACATCCACTCCAGCAGTAGGCTCGTCCAGAAAAAGAATGCTGGGTTCATGGGAGAGTGCTTTTGCAATCATCACTCGGCGCTTCATACCACCAGATAGCGTCATGATCTTGTTATGACGTTTATCCCATAGGGACAAGTCTTTCAGAATCTTTTCAATGAAGGCCGGATTAGGCGCTTTCCCATACAAGCCCCGACTAAATGTTACGGTATTCCAAACAGTTTCAAAAGAGTCGGTAGCGAGCTCTTGAGGTACGAGGCCAATTAATTCTCTAGCCTCGCGGTAATCGCCAATGATATCTTTACCATCTACTAAAATCCGACCGCTGCTGGGGCTCACGATTCCGCAAATAATGCTGATTAGAGTGGTTTTTCCTGCACCATTTTGTCCAAGCAGAGCAAAGATCTCACCTTTGGATATTTCTAAATTAATGTCTTTTAGGGCCTGGAAGCCAGACTGATAAGTCTTATTGAGATGGGAAATAGAGAGGATGTTAGTCATAAGCGCTAATGATATTAGAAATCAAGCCACTGTAAAAAATCTTAATCAGTAGCTTGAAAGGGAATGCTTAAGGTGTTCAGAGTACTTGTAGTCGAGCGCTGAATTTGGAGGCGGAAACCTGGAATCGAACCAAGGTAGTGAGATTTGCAATCTCATGCATAGCCACTCTGCCATTCCGCCATTAGTAGAAGGATAGCTCAAGAATTCGAATCATTTATTTAAGTATCCCCATTAAAAAATACTCTACAAAATTCCGAAAATTTTTTGCTTTCTTAAATTTTGAGTAGAACTATATTTAAAGTACTCCAAATGGCGATATTTCCTCACTTTTATCCCTGATTTGATTGTTTTTTTTAGGAAGTCGGCAAAAATTTGTCAAATCCCATAGAATTGCTTGACTAGTCAACTAATTCTATGAAAAAAAGCAACGACCATCGTTTTGAGTTTTATACCCCTGAGAGCTATACACCTCAGGGTAGTTTGGTGTATTTGATGATTCGAAATAAATCGATTTATCAGCGCTTAGCCGACATGAAACTTGCCGATCTTCATATCACAGCATCTCAAATGAGTATGCTGATGATGATTGCTCATGGTGAAAAAGCAACGATTTCTTCAATATCACAATTATTGGGAATAAATGCTGCTGCAACCGTCAGAGTGGTTCAAAAGCTTGAATTAATGCAACTGATTCAAAAGCTTCCATCCAGCAGAGATGGGCGAGTAACCTATTTGTCTTTAACTGCAAAAGGAAAAAGGTTGATTAAGGATATCCCCGATCGACTTTGTGATTTATTAAATGACTCCTTAAAAGGTTTCACATTAGAAGAATTTGATCAACTAAAAAGTTACCTACTTCGTATTGAGGCAAATAATTTGCAGCAATTTAAGGATTCATGATGAAGTTATCAATAAAAAATTTGTCTATTCTGGCGCCAATTTCACTGGTTTTCATGCTGACCTCATGTGCGTTATTTCCAAGAGATGGGTTGTCTGAACAGGCTGTAAAACCTTTGGAAATACTTGAGCCGAACCTGAACACTCAAGCGCCACAAATTGAGGATCGATGGTGGATTGCCTTTGGAGACCAGCAGTTAAATCAATTGGTGGATTTAGGGTTGCGTCACTCCCCCAGTTTGGATATTGCCGGCGCTAGGATTGTGGCCGCACAGGCGATGTTAGAAACTGAGAAAGCCGCGCTTCTTCCTCAAGTTGCTGTGGGTGGGCAGGTTGACCGTCAACAGCTTTCGCAAAACTATATCTTTGTACCGGGGATGCCGATCTATACAGGCTATGGTTTGGTAAATGCGTCGCTAAGCTGGTCGTTGGATATTTGGGGCAAGCAAAAGAAATATTATGATGCTGCTAAAAACCAAGCAAAAGCAGCGCAGGCAAGTTACAAAGCTTCGGAACTCTTGCTCTCCACCGCCATTGTGCGAGTATATTTTGATTACGACCGTGTCACTCAGGCGCAAGTGTTATACACCCGTGACACTGAAGTAAAGAAAAGCCTCTATCAAATTGCTCAAGACAAGCAAAAGGCTGGTTTAGCTGATACGTTCATGATTAATCAGCGTAAAGTGGATTATGAGAGTGCTCAAGCAAATCTAAGTCAAGCTATTCTTAGTAAGCAGATGATTCAACATCAACTTGCAGCTCTAGTGCAGGAAGGTCCATCCTGGGGTGAAAGATTGCAATCTCCAGCCGTCAAGCTTGCTGGATTGAATTTACCAGAGGTGATTCCTGCCAATCTTCTGGAGCGCAGACCTGATCTGCAAGCGCTGTTGAGTCAAATTGATGTAGCCAAACTCCAGTTAGAGGGGGCGAAATTAGAGTACTTACCAGATATCAATTTGGCTGGATTTGTGGGTGTTCAATCCTTTGGCTTATCTCAACTATTTGCTAGTAAGAGTCAGCAATTTAGTATTGGCCCTGCGATTAACTTACCCATTTTCGATGGCGGCCTTATTAATGCCAATATTACTAGCAAGGAAGCCAGCCGTAATCAAGCAATTGCCAATTATCAAGAGCAGCTAGTGCAGGCTTTGCGAGAAGTTGCTGATGGCATCGGTACGATGCAGAGCTCGCAAGCAAATTATGTGAGCTATAGCAATGCCTATCAAAGCGCTAAGACTAATTATGAAATTACTCAACGCAGAAGTGAAGTAGGCATCAGTTCCAAAGAATCACTATTAACCATAGAGCAGGCCTATATTGCACAGGGCCAGAACATTTCTGAGGCTAAAGCAAAAATGCTCACCGCAAACGTGATTTTGGTACAGGCTCTGGGCGGATCCTATTTGCAAACACCATCTCAACCCCATTAAAAATTTACATAAAGAATTGAATTATGGAAACCGCAGCTGAGAATAAAAAATTTGACAGAACAAAGGCCTTCAAAATATTTGGCATAGTGCTAGCTTTTCTGTGCGTCCTGGCACTTATTTATTGGTTCATATTTAGTCGTAACTCTGAATCTGCAGATGATGCATATGTTGCAGGATCGCAAGTACAAATAGTCGCTCAAATTGAGGGTGCGATAGCAGCAGTCAATGTATCAGAAACACAGGCCGTAAAAGAGGGGCAAGTTCTATTTAAGATAGATCCAACTGAGGCCAAAATTGCTTCAGAAAAAGCCGATATTGATTTACTTAATGCTTATTTAGAATATCAAAAAAGAAATTCTCTACAAGGTGATGCTGCGGTATCGAGAGAAGAGTTAGACCACTCATATTTAAATTTACGAAAGTTAACCGAAAACGTCCGTCAGGCTTACATCAATTTATTGCGTGCTGAAGTCCAAAGCCCAACTAATGCGATCTTAGCCAAACGTTATGCCCAAATTGGGCAGCGAGTTGCCCCCGGGACGGTCCTTGGATTATTGGTTGCAAAAGATGAGATTTGGGTGGATGCCAATTTCAAAGAAGATCAGTTACGTAATATTCGCGTTGGCCAACCAGTTAAGCTTGAGTCAGATATTTATGGAGGCAAGATTGAGTACCGCGGCATAGTAGTCGGTTTTGCACCAGGCACTGGTTCAACATTGGCGTTGTTGCCTGCTCAAAATGCAACCGGCAATTGGGTAAAAGTAGTTCAGCGCTTGCCTGTTCGTATTGCATTGGATGGTGAGCAACTTAAGGGGTTCCCTCTTCGGATTGGACTATCCATGAATGTTAAGGTCGATACTAGCAATCATACTGGGATGCCTCTACAAGCGATGGAAAGTGGAATTTCTCAAGATACTAATATCTATCTTAAGCAATATGAGCTCGCAGAAAGCCATATCAATTCTATTTTGCATCGGTAGGTATAGGTTTATTTTCACTGATGGCTCTTAACGAAAATCCTCCGCAACTAGTAGGGCTCAAATTAGTTTTAGCAACTTTAGCCTTGGGTTTGGGGTCGTTCATGAATGTATTGGATATATCAATAGCCAATGTATCGTTGCCTTCCATAGCGGGGGATTTTGCTGTCAGTCCGGCGCAAGGAACTTGGGTTATTACTTCATATGCAGTAAGCGAAGCGATTATGTTGCCTCTAACAGGATGGTTGGCTGGTAGATTTGGGGACGTTCGTCAGTTCACGGTTGCAACCCTGCTGTTTACTTTGGCTTCTTTGTTTTGCGGAGCCTCACAATCATTTGAGATGTTACTGTTTTCAAGAGTTCTACAAGGGGTGGTTGGCGCCTCAATGATTCCGTTATCGCAATCACTCATTATTAAGATTTTCCCAACCAATAAAAGAGGTGCAGCTTTAGGAATTTGGTCTCTTACCCTCATCATCGCACCCGTTCTCGGGCCTGTAGTAGGGGGGTGGCTTACTGACAATTATGTGTGGAGACTCGTTTTTCTTATCAACATCCCCTTTGGCTTGTTGTGCGCCTTTGCAGTCACAAAGTTAATGAAGGGTCGAGAATCGCCAAAAGTGATTACTCCAATCGATAAAGTTGGCTTAGTCTTGCTGACCGTTGGTATTGGTAGCCTGCAAATACTTTTAGATAAAGGCAATGAACTCAACTGGTTTGGTTCTACTACTATTTGTATCTTGGCTATTATTTCAGTGATTACATTGATTTCCCTTGTCATTTGGGAGCTAGGGGAAGAGTATCCCATTGTAAATTTACGGCTCTTTGGTAATCGAAACTTTTTAATTGCTGCAAGCTGTTTAGGTATTGGTAGTTTTGCTTTTTATATTTTTGTAATTATTGGTCCATTATGGATGCAAACCCAGTTAGGATACACCCCCACTTTGGCCGGTCAAGTAATGGCTGTCGTAGGTTGCCTATCTATTTTCTTTGGCCCTTTTTTTGGGATTAATCTTGATCGATTTGGGGCGCGGCAGGTGGCTACCATTGGATTTACTGCTTTTGGTTTTTCTGCATGGATGAGTGGATCAATCACATCAGATGTTTCATTTGGACACCTTCAATTAGTGCGTTTATTGGCTGGTATCGGTATTGCGGGATTTTTTGTGCCTATGACAGCAATTTCTTTGTCACAAATAAAACCCCAACTTATTAGCGCTGCAACAGGCTTAACTAACTTTCTTAGAAATATGGGCGGAAGCGTGGGAACTGCAATTGGGGTAACGATTTGGCAAAACCAAGCATCTACCTATCATGCAAATTTAGTTGAGTACATTAATCCTACGAATGTTGGGTATGAGCAAGCTGTAAATGTTTTATCTTCTAAAGGAATGACTGGTCTTCAAATTAGTCAATATATTGATATTCTTGTTAATACTCAAGCTTATGTCCTTTCAACAAATCATCTCTTAATGCTTTCTGGATTAATTATGGTTTCCTTAATTCCAATTATTTGGTTTGCTAAACCACCATTTGGCGGCGGTGGGGGCGGCCACTAATTGTTCATTTATTGATAACCAAACAACAAGGAAACGGTCTTGGGAGTTTTCATAATTTCCTCACTCTAGAATGATCATAGAAAGACTTTGGAGCAACAAGGTGTTGGATGATTGCTCCAAAAATCCTTTGGTTTTTGAAGCCAAAGACCGATAGAGTTCATCTACTAAATCGATGAATTTACTCACACATTTACTTACACACCGACACTGACCACCCGCAAACCCCTGTTTATAGGGGCCTGCCCTGGATGTCTGCTCTCATAATCCTTTGGTCCCAGGCTCAAGTCCTGGTGGGCCCACCAGAAAAAGAAACCCTCATCAGAAATGGTGAGTGTTTTGTCTATTTGGGAGCGCTTGATAGTAATATCATGCAAAGATTATTAGCTTATACAAAAATTCTTGGAGACAAAATGAAAATCAATAAAAAACTCTTTATTGGCTTACTTGCTTTTTTGGGATTTTCCCAAGCCTTTGCTGCGGGGAAAATCGAGATGAATGAATACATGATTCAGAGTGATACCCCTGGGATCTCTCTTTATCTACGGAATAAGCATTTAGCGGGAATGAAAACGTTTTCCCCTGACAAGACATTGCTCTATGTTCATGGCTCTACCTACCCATCTGAAACCGCTTTTGATTTGTCATTGGGTGGCACATCTTGGATGGAATACATTGCCTCTAAAGGTTATGATGTTTGGTTGGTAGATTTGCGTGGTTACGGTAAATCCACGCGTCCACCAGAGATGGATCAATCTGCCGAGCAAAACCCTCCTTTAGTACGCACTAATGTTGCCGTAAGTGATGTCTCGAGTGCGGTTGATTATATTCTGAAGAAGCGCAATATTCATAAGATGAATTTACTTGGATGGTCATGGGGAACTACCATCATGGGCAAGTACACCGCCGAGAATAACCAAAAGGTAAATAAGTTAGTTTTATATGCTCCGCAATGGTTGCGTCAAGGCGGTGCTCCATTGACTGATAAGGGCGGTCAGCTAGGCGCTTATCGCGTTGCCTCGGTAGCCGATGCCAAAAATCGCTGGCTGACTGGCGTTCCAGAAAATGCAAAAGCTAGCTTAATTCCACAAGGGTGGTTTGAGAAATGGGCTGCGGCAACATTTGAGACTGATCCATGGGGTAAAACCCAGGAACCTAAAAAATTACGCGCCCCCAATGGCACAGTTCAAGATGCTCGTGAATTCTGGACGGCAGGCACGCCTGTTTATGACCCTAAAGAGATACGCGTGCCAGTAATGTTAGTGCACGCAGAATGGGATGCCGACTTGCCAAGTTACATGATGTACGAGTATTTCACTAAGCTGGAGAATGCACCATACAAAATCATGTTGCAAATCAGTGAAGGCACTCACACCATCATTATGGAAAAGAATCGTATGTTGATGTTCACTGGAGTCCAGCAGTTCTTGGATAGTTCATTTAAACCAGAAAAATAACTTCAGATTTGAGTTTTTAATAAATGAAGACAAAACTTTTATTAGCTATGATCATAGTTTTGTCTTTTCAGCATTACTTTAAGTAACGCTTACTTCTCTTAAATACTTTGGAGCAACTAAGTGCTAGATGGTTGCTCCAAAGTTCCTGTGGTTTTGAAAGCCTAAGAGTGAGTCAGTGCTTTATATAGTTTCATAAATCCACTGCACAAAACGCTACACAACGAAAATGAGGCGCTTTAGCCTATTAAAGTCCCTAAGTCGTTTATCTATTTGTGCCACTACAACCTAAATAGATATGTAGTTCTGCCAATGGAGCAATGAACTACTTGTAGATTGTTGCCGCTTAGATATTGGAGCGAGTTATACGTTGATCTAAACTAGCTTAAATAAGTTTTTTTGCATGCGGGCACCAAATTGGGGATGTAGGCAATAGATATGAAAATTGATTTTGACGGAATTCAAGCATTTGTAGTGATAGCTGAGCTCGGTGGATTTAATAAGGCCGCAGATCAGTTGCATATTACGCAAACAGCTCTTACACGTCGGGTGCAAAAACTAGAGTCTTATCTTGGGCTAAAGTTAATTGACAGGACAACTCGTCATGTGGAGTTGACGGCAGTGGGTCGGGAGTTCTTGCCACAAGCTCGTGCCATCGTAAATGAAATGACATCTGCGATTGGCCATCTAAAGGATATGTCGCAACATGCAAAGGGAAGCTTTAGTCTTGCTTGTATACCCAGCTTAACGGTCAGCATGGTTCCGCAACTTATCCGTCAATATGCTGATCTCTATCCAGATAATCGCATACGCATACTAGATGCCACTTCTAGTGAGGTGCGTAAAGCAGTTCTAAATCATCAGGCAGAAATCGGGCTTGCATTAGATGGCGAAAAGCACCCAGATTTAATTGAGACACCTTTATTTGATGATCCATTAGTCTTCATATGTCGGGAAACGCACACGCTTAAGAATAAAAAATCCGTTACATGGTCTGATATGCGCGATGCAGATTTAATTGTGGTCAGTAACTTTACTGCCACCAGAGTATTGATGGATTATCAGCTTGCGCTACATGGTATTAGCTTGAGTGGCAGTTATGAGGTGCAGCATCACGCTACCGCCATTAACCTGGTAGCTGCTGGAGTCGGATGCGCAATACTTCCATCTTCAACGCTAAACGATGGTGAGCGACCACATATTCATAAGATTGAGCTTAAGGGGCCATTAGTTAGGCGTAAGGTCACTTTATTACGACATAAAAATACTAGCCTTTCACCAGCGGCCCAAGCATTCTTCAAATTGATTCAAAAGAGCGTTTGAGAGGGCGGTAGAGTGCTGGTATTGAATTATTGCTTAAATCGCAATAATTATATTTTATATTGCACTTATCAATATAAAAGTAATATTGGATACTACCAAAATGAGCTCTAAAACAAAACAAAATCCACTAGATGTGCTGGTCATTGGCGGCGGCAATGCCGCTCTTTGCGCTGCCCTTATGGCGAGAGAAGCTGGGGCTTCTGTATTGGTTTTAGAGGCTGCCCCAAAGGAGTGGCGAGGTGGCAATTCAGCGCATACCCGCAACATTCGTGCAATGCATGAGCAACCAGAAGATGTCATGCTGGAATCCTATCCGGAAGAAGAATACTGGCAGGATATTCTGAAGGTAACCAGTGGCAAGACAGATGAAAAATTGGCTAGATATGTCATACGATCCTCATCTCAATGTCGCAAATGGATGATGCATTATGGAGTGCACTTTCAGCCACCTTTATCAGGGACTCTTAATTTATCCCGTACTAATGCATTCTTTATGGGTGGAGGTAAAGCCTTAGTGAACGCCTACTACCGAAGTGCCGAGAAGTTGGGCGTAGAAATTCGCTACAACTCACCAGTGGATTCACTAGAAATCCAAAGTGGAAAATTTATAGCCGCTTATGTAGGTATTGAACGAATTGAGGCAAAAACTTGCGTCTTGGCTGCGGGTGGTTTTGAATCGAATCGCGAATGGCTGAAAGAGGCTTGGGGTGTCAATGAGTATGGTGAATCTCCAGCGGATAACTTTTTAATACGCGGTACCCAATACAATAAGGGTGTTTTGCTTAAGCAATTGATTGGGCTGGGTGCGGATTCAGTGAGCGATCCAACTCAGGCCCATATGGTTGCTGTAGATGCGCGAGCGCCTCTATATGACGGCGGTATTTGTACTCGCATTGATGCAGTTTCTTTTGGAATTGTTGTTAATAAAAATGCACAGCGCTTTTCTGACGAGGGTGAGGACTTTTGGCCTAAGCGTTACGCCTTCTGGGGAAGACTGGTTGCTCAGCAGCCCGGCCAAATTGGCTATTCCATCATCGATTCCAAAGTATTGGGCCGTTTTATGCCACCGGTATTTCCCGGTGAAAAAGCAGATACCCTGGAAGAGTTGGCGAAGAATCTTGGCATAGATCCAAGCGCCTTGGTGCAAACAGTGAGTGCATATAACGCAGCATGTCGAGTGGGCACTTTTAATCATACGATCATGGATGACTGTCACACCGAAGGTCTAGAGCCACCAAAAACACATTGGGCCTTGCCGATAGATAAAGGTCCTTTTTATGGCTATGCAGTTCGACCTGGCGTCACCTTTACCTACTTAGGTTTAAAAACCGATGAAACTGCAGCGATTCGTTTTAATAATCAACCAAGTGAAAATTTATTCGTAGCTGGAGAGATGATGGCTGGAAATGTATTGGGTAAAGGTTATGCGGCAGGTATTGGCATGGCAATTGGAACAGTATTTGGGCGAATAGCAGGAAGTGAAGCAGCAAAAGCAGCGTTACATCATAGGGACCATTCCCATGCGGCAACTTAAAGCCGTAATTTTGGAAGCGAGTGCTTTGGGCTCAAATGCGCCAGAAGTAGAGGCGGCTCGCATGCTGACTATCTGCAATTCCTGTCGATACTGCGAGGGATTTTGTGCAGTCTTTCCTGCTATGACGAGGCGGATAGAGTTTTTACCTGCTGATGTGAATTTCATGGCAAATCTTTGTCATAACTGTGGAGCATGTTTGCATGCTTGCCAATATGCTCCACCACATGAATTTGCCGTGAATATTCCGAAAGTAATGGCAGAAGTTCGTAAGGATACTTACATTGCATACGCATGGCCAAAATCCTTTGGCTCTTTATATAAAGTAAATGGGTTGGCCGTTTCTATGGCGGCATCTCTTTCACTCATTTTATTTTTACTGCTAACACTCGCAGTAAATGGAACCTTGATATCTAGGCCACTTGAGGGAAATTTTTATGCCATCTTTTCTCACAATACGCTAGTAATCATGTTCGGGATGGTTTTTGGATTTTCGATTCTTGCCTTATTTATTGGGCTACAGAACTTTTGGCGAGGCATTTCCCCCGGCAATGTCTCGGGTGGTGCGCTAACTGAAGCGACACATGACGCATTAACTTTGAAGTATCTTGGCGGTGGTCATGGAGAGGGCTGTAATAACGAAGACGATGCGTTTACCTTGTGGCGTAAGCGGTTTCATCATTTCACTTTTTACGGCTTCATGCTTTGCTTTGCGGCTACTAGCGTAGCAACTTTGTATCACTACTTGCTGGATTTACATGCTCCATATGCGCTCAATAGTATTCCAGTCATTTTAGGAACGCTTGGCGGTATTGGTTTGTTGATTGGACCTGCAGGCCTACTGTATTTAAATTTCAAGAGAAGTGCTGAGCATGGAGATGCTTCTCAAAAACCAATGGATAGAGCATTTATTGTGCTACTTTTCTTCATTAGCGCCTCAGGATTAGCTCTCTTAGCCTATCGCAATACTAGTGCAATGCCTACATTACTTGCTACCCATTTAGGTTTTGTGATGAGCCTCTTTTTAACCATGCCTTATGGGAAATTTGCCCATGGATTCTATAGACTTGCAGCACTTTTAAAGAATGCAATTGAAAAACGCCAACCCAATAAGCTTGGCTTAAGTGGAGAATAGTAAAAATGATTACTATGAAACAGAAAAATATCCTTAATGTATTCCTAAGTCTTGCATTTAGCTTTCTTACTTACCCAGCATATTCTCAAGAGTTTCCGCCTAAAAAGACGATCACTATGGTCGTCGGATTTGCAGCGGGTGGAGCTGCAGATACAGCGGCTCGGATCATCTCAAAAAAACTTGGCGAGAACATTGGCGCAAATGTGGTTGTAGATAACCGCGGTGGTGCAGGTGGAAATATTGCCCATCAGTTTGCTGCTAATGGACCTACGGATGGAAGCACCATCTTGTTTGGATCAGTTGGGCCACTCACGATTGCACCGCATATGATGAAGTTGTCTTATGATCCTTTCAAGGATCTCTCGCCTATTTCAATGGGTGTAAACTTCCCAAATATTTTGGTTGTTAATTCAGGTACTGGAATAAAAACATTTGCAGAGTACATTGCTTATGCTAAAAAAAATCCTAAAAAATTAGAATATGCATCTACTGGACCTGGCTCTGCATCGCATCTAGCGGGAGAATTGCTAGACGAAATGGCTAGCATTCAAACGGTACACGTGCCTTACAAGGGCGGAGCGCCGGCGCTACAAGATTTACTAGGTGGTCGTGTTGCGGCATATTTCTCGACCTACAGTACGTCTCAAGCCTATATTGAAAATGGGCAACTGATTCCTTTGGCAGTTACGGGGCCGCAGCGCCTTAAATCGCTACCTAAAATCCCAACCATTGCCGAATCTGGATACGCTGGTTTTAATGCGACTAATTGGTATGCCTTTGTTGCTTCATCGAAGGTGCCAGCTCCGATATTGGATCACTGGAATGTAGAAATTGTGAAAGTGTTGAAGTCGCCTGATGTAGCAAAGCAATTGAATGATCATGGCCTTACGCCAATGCCCACCTCACGCGAGGAGCTGGCAAATTATATGACTAAAGAATCAGTAACTTGGGGTCGCCTAATAAAGGATAAGAAAATCACAGGCGAATAAGATTAGGTGGGGGATACACCTAAACTACCTTCGGATATTCTTTCTTGCGATACTTAAAGTAATGGTTGTTCTCTCACAAGGTATTTTGGAGAAACGAAGTGTTAGATGGCTGCTCCAAAAATCCTGTGGTTTTGAAAGCCAAAAAGTAAAATCATACTTTTTATATTCTCGTTAGATTAGTCACAAAAATATTCCCACACCGACAATCAGGATTTGTAGCCTATTGAAATCCTGGCAATTTTCCTTGAATGTCTGCCCTCACAGTCCGTTGGTCTCAGATTCAAGACCTAGTGAGTCCATCAGAAAATGTGGGAGTTTTATCTTTGTGTAATATCTATTTATGGTCGATAAATCATTCCCACACTTTAGAGCCAGGTTTAAGATCATTCAACTACTTTGCATAGGTCAATCTCAATAGAATGAAGACAATTTTTTGCGCGCTGTTAACCGCACTATTCTTAATTTCACATTGCAACGCACAAAGTTCTGCGCCCCCTTTTCCTAATAAACCTGTAACGATTGTGGTTGCCTATGCCCCAGGGGGTCTGGGTGATGTTCTAGCTAGACGATTAGCAGATAAGCTGAGTATTCGCACAAAACAAACTTTTGTAGTTGAAAACAAGCCAGGGGCTACAGGGGCCCTAGCCACAAGATATGTTGCCAAATCAAAACCTGATGGTTACATCCTCCTTTTAGGCCAAACTGGCGAAATGGTGATCAATCCAATTGTGAATAAGGATGTGGGCTACGATACCAATAAAGATTTCAGGCCCGTTGCACTAATAGGAGATGCCCCTCTCATTCTTGCGGCACCAGGAAACTCTAGCTATCGTACCCTCCCTGAATTTATTAAGCTCGCCAAAGCAAAACCAGGCTCAATGACTTACGCCTCATCGGGTAGTGGGACGCCCGGACATTTAGCTGCGGCATCTCTAGCGCAAGATATGAATATTAATATGGCGCATGCCCCCTATAAGGGAGCTGGGCAGGCAATGACTGATTTGCTTGGCGGTCATGTCGATATCTTTTTCTCAAGCGCACCCGCTGTCATTCCTCATATTGAAAGCAAAACTCTCAGAGCGCTTGCGGTATCTTCCGAAAAGAGAATGGCTATTCTTCCTGAAGTGCATACCGTATCCGAAGATGCCATTAAGGGATTTAACTTTACACTTTGGGGAGGTATTTTTGCCCCCGTAGGTACTCCAGATTATGTTGCAAATTACTTAAATGCTGAAATTAACGAGGTATTAAAAGATCCGTCCTTTAGCGGCCCCTTAGAGAAGGATGGCTTATTCATTAAGATAAATTCACAAGCCGAGTTTATGGAGTTCATTAAGCGTGAAACTATTAAATACAGCAAACTATTTAAGACCATTGAAATTAAGAACGACTAGATTCAAATTAAGAAGAAGACATGAAAATCATCATTATTCCTGGGGACGGTATCGGCCCAGAAACCATGGCTGTGACAACTCAAGTATTGGAGAACGCCTCTGCTAAATTTAATTTAGGCTTAAAACTGGAGCAAGAAATTGCTGGACATAGTAGCTTAGAAAAATATGGTAGCACCGTTACCTCAATACTGCTTGAAAAAGTAAAGGCGGCTAACGGCCTGATGCTCGGACCCATGGCAACGTACGATTTCAAAGATGAGTCTAAAGGCGAGATTAATCCCTCTAAATTCTTTAGAAAAGAATTAGATCTATTTGCCAATATTCGGCCGTCGCGCACATATCCAAAGGTACCGACCTGCGTAAAGCCTTTTGATCTAGCTGTCGTACGAGAAAATACTGAAGGCTTTTATGCTGATAGGAATATTGAATCTGGCGGCAGCGAAATGCTCATTACACCTGATGTAGTTATTTCTCTGAGAAGGATTACTAGGCAATGTTGTGAACGTATTGCAAAAGCAGCTTTTGAGCTAGCAATGACTCGTAAAAAGCATATCACCATTGTTCACAAAGCGAACGTCCTCAAAATTGGTGATGGTATGTTTATCGAAATTTGCAAAGCCATTGGCCAAAACTATCCACAAGTGCAAATTGATGATTTCATTGTTGATGCCATGATGGCTCATGTTGTGCGTGCACCAGAACGCTTTGATACTATCGTCACAACTAATATGTTCGGAGATATTTTGTCTGACCTTACGGCGGAGCTATCTGGCAGTCTTGGCCTAGGTGGTTCGCTTAATGCTGGGGAGCAATACGCCATGGGCCAGGCAGCACATGGCTCTGCGCCTGATATTGCTGGTAAGGATATCGCTAACCCATTCTCGCTTGTTCTATCAGCAGCCATGCTCTTGAACTGGCATGGCCAAAAAACTACTCAAGTTCAGTTTACTGATGCATCAAAAGCAATTGAAAAATGCGTTGGGCTATTAATTGACTCCGGCGAAGTAACCAGAGATATTGGCGGAAACCTGGGTACCAAAGCAGTAGGCGATTCTTTTGTTAGACATTTTTCTAAAGGCTAGTTTTTTTAAGGGTAGGCCATGATCACTAGAAGAAATTTTATTGCCAGTTCAACTGCACTACTCGCGGGTAGTGCACTTTTCTCTACCGAATCTTTTGCGGAGTCTCAATTGAAGCCTAACTTTGATGTGCCTGTTGGTACATGTGATTGTCATATTCATGTTATCGGTCCCCAATCTAAATACCCTATGGTTTCAGATCGAGTTTATACCCCACCTGAGTGTGGAGTACCTGAGCTCAGAAAACATCTCACGCAACTACATCTTTCCAGGGTGGTATTAATTCAGCCTAGTTTTTATGGTACAGATAACACCTTCCAGCTACTCTCTACTGAAGAGATGGGTAATTCTGCTCGTGCAGTGATTGTGATTGATGAGAAAACTTCCGATCAAGACTTGACCAAAATGGTTGTTATGGGTGCCCGCGGTGTTCGCATGAATCTCTCTACCTCCGGCATCTTTGATGCTGAAGTGGCGCGCAAACAATTAATTTCTTTGGCGCAGCGTATAAAAGATTTTGGGCTACATATTCAGATCTACGCATCAGCTAAGGTTATTGCCGGCATAGCCGATACCATCTACACTCTTCCGGTGCCTGTTGTTTTTGATCACTTCGCCTCCATCAAAGCAAAGGGCTTTGAGAAACAAGTAGAGTTACCTGTGATTTTGGATCTAGCTAAGTCAGGCCAAATTTATATCAAGTTATCTGGTATTTATCGAATTTCTGAAGCGGGCCCTGACTATTCTGAAGTAAAAGATTTGGCTCAGCTTTACGTAGAAACCAATGCTGATCGCATGCTCTGGGCAAGTGATTGGCCCCATACCAATACCATCGCCGGCATTCCAGCAACCCAAGTAACACCTTACAGAATTGTTGACGACGTGAGGGTCTTTAACTTACTACCGGATTGGATTCCAAATCGCCAAAATTTAGTGAAAGTACTAGTGAGCAATCCGGAGCGTCTATATCGCTTCTAGAGTGGACTTAATAGAGGTTTTTCATTTAGTGACAATAAGTGCGTAAGCAATCTCCCATATCTTCCGCCACCGCCTCAATAAACAAATAGATCTGCCGGGGTAGGAATGGAGCTCTAGGCTATTAAAAAAAGCCACCCGGATGAACTGACCCCATAAAGTTGGACAGTTTAATTAGCTTACCAGAAGGGATTGAGTTCGGTAATTTACCGGACTTAATCCCTTTAGTTTTTGCTTGATTCGATCATGGTTGTAGTAATGGATGTATTCACATAACTCCTTCTTGAAGGATTCAATGCATTCAAACTTCTTTCTGTAGAAGAACTCGGTTTTCATAATCCCAAACCAGTTTTCCATCACTGCGTTATCTAAGCAGTTGCCTTTTCTGGACATGCTCTGTGCAATCCCTTGCTCTCTTAAGGCCTCTTGATAAAGTGCCATTTGGTATTGCCAGCCCTGGTCGGAGTGCAATATTAGCTTGTCTTCATTTTTGAGTCGTTTGAAGGCACTTTTGAGCATCTGCATTACTGAGCTGATCTGTGGCCGCTGCGCAATCTCGTAAGTGGTAATCCCCCCTTATTTAACCGAGCCTAAAAGTAGGATTAGTTAAGCAACCATGGCCAGTCGCTGTTTCGGGGTAATGCCGCCCAATGCCATATTTGGACGTTGATGATTGTATTTATACATCCATTGCGTTGCAAACTCCTGAACTTCGTTAATGCTTTCCCAATAATGCTGAGATAGCCACTCATATCTGACGGTACGATTAAAGCGTTCCACATAGGCATTTTGCTGTGGTTTACCTGGCTGGATATGTTGTATGTGGATTTGATGCTTTGCTGCCCACTCCATCAGTCTGCCACTGACGAGTTCCGGCCCATAGTACATGCAGAATGGTAGTCAGCCGCAGCAATTTAAGCCATGCTGGTGATTGCGAGATCATCAATAAGGAGTATTGCTATGGCTGACCACTTAAACAATAAACCCTATGGGGCATGGATTGCAATTGATATTGCCAAGGACTTTAATACCGTGTTAAGCGAGACTAAAGAAGGTAAACGACAGCATTTTCGGATGGCTAATTCTGCTGCCGATCATGATCGTTTTATTGCTTTTCTAAAGAGCTTACCGCCGCCTTGCATTATTGGGTTTGAGGCAAC
>NZ_JACVPG010000017.1:0-16484 GCF_018882045.1 Polynucleobacter sp. Fuers-14
CTATTACAACCATGATCGGATCAAACAAAAACTAAAGGGATTAAGCCCGGTAAATTACCGAACTCAATCCCTCGTGCTAACCTAACTAAACTGTCCAACTTTTGGGGGTCAGTTCATTCGGGCGGTTTTTTATTACACTAAGCAAACTCCTTAACTTAGCTGTACCACATTACGAGAATTTGCCATGCCAAATTTCATTGGGAATCATCTCAATTTTGTTAAATATGCGCCTTTAATATTTTTTGTCTCTATCCTGGCATTCTTATTGATAGGCTGGATGTTTGGGAGATACCGCCTGCTTCGCACGGATAAGGTAATTGTTCGAGATTCTTTAGCAGCTTCCATCTTTGGATTATCGGCACTGGTTCTCGGTTTTACATTCTCGGGTGCAAATGAGCATTTTGATAAGCGCATTAGCCTCATACGCGCACAAGCAGATGCCATTAGCCAAGTCTACCAATCGAGCAAGTACCTTAGCCCAAAAGATCAGATTGAAGTGCGCAACTCTCTTAAAGTAATTCTTGCAGATCGTCTTGCTTTGTACAAAGAGGTTAATACATTCGACGACTTGAATGAAAACATCACTCGCCTAGGCAATAAGTTAAATGAGTTTAATGAATTAATGATGCTGAGTATTCCTCGCGCGCCCATTGGCAACAGGGAATTGGCAGACAAGATCTTGAGACCCCAAGCCGATAATCTCACGGTAGTCTTGAGGGATGGAATGTTGAATGCAAGACATCACCCCCCTGTAATTCTTGAGCGCTTCTTATTTGCCCTACTATCTATTAGCGCACTCTTAAGCGGCTATGCTATGGCAGTCAAGAATGAAGAAGATTGGTTTTTAACTTTTATCTACCTTGGACTGATGGGCTTCGCTCTCTATGTGATCTTCGCATTAGAGTTCCCGAACGAATTATTTCCGTACGACTCCTTTAACGCAGACTTATTGAGAGCTCAAACTCTAATGGAATAAGCTGTCGTGCAAACTATCTTCTCTGGTAGCTATTGAGTAAATTGTCCTGCAGTACATAGGCAATGCCATTGACTACCAAAGAAAGGTCTTGATCGAGTACGCGGCTTCGGTAAGTCCAACCAGCGGGTAATTTCAACTGCTCACTCAGTACCGGTAGATCTTTCATACTGAGTGCAGGATTCACAATCTGTGAGTACGACTGCATAACATAAACCTCTCCTGCGGGAGAGGTAAGCTCGTATACAGCACTACCGGCTCTATATACAAAATTGGTAGTGCGGGTAACTTCATTTGGGCTGTACTGCTTACTACCCATCAATTGCTTAAGCAAACTCACTTGCACAGTTGCTCGCAAATTCATCTCGATGCCACCAAAAGATTCTTTTACATCATTGACAGTAGTTCCTGCCGCTTGTATTTCATCCATAGTCCAATAGCGAGGACCATTTAACAAAACAAATGAGGCATCAAAAGACTTCTCAATAGATTCCTTGGTCAAAGTCTTCCACTGGGCTTCAGGGCAAAGATTAAGCCCTTGCGTATTAAATACCTTTACTTCCAAATTGAGCCAAGCTCGCTTGCCTACCAGAACTTCGCAATAACGCTGATTACGTAGATTTGAGACGCTTTTCTGAAATACTGGCTGAGAGTCAGCTGATTGAGCGAGTGAAGTCCCGCAAAGAAGAGTGGAGCTCAGTAAGAGTAAACCCGCTGAAATGAGGAGAGTTGCTTGATTGCGACCAGTCATCTTGACGCCCGTTCCAGTGGTAATGTTGGGTACAGCTTACTCCTATAAATAAAAAGCGCCTGGTCTTTTGAACCAGGCGCTCTTATTTCTACAGCCAGATGGCTGAGGAAAGTAACGGCTATTACATCATGCCGCCCATTCCACCCATACCACCCATGCCGCCCATATCAGGCATACCACCAGCAGATTCATCTTTTGGTGCTTCAGAGATCGCGCAATCGGTTGTCAACAACAGGCCAGCAACAGAAGCAGCATTTACCAATGCAGTTTTTGTTACCTTAGTTGGGTCGATAACACCTTGTGCAACGAGGTCGCCGTATTCACCAGTAGCAGCGTTGTAGCCGTTATTGCCTGTACTTGCTTGTACTGCATTAACAACCACACCAGCATCTTCACCAGCGTTGCTAACGATCGTACGCAATGGCTCTTGCATAGCGCGCAATACGATGCTGATACCAGCGTCTTGATCGGCGTTATCGCCTTTCAAGCCTTTGATACCTTGCATTGCACGAATCAATGCTACGCCACCGCCAGGAACAATGCCTTCTTCAACAGCTGCACGGGTTGCGTGCAATGCGTCGTCAACACGAGCCTTCTTCTCTTTCATCTCTACTTCAGTAGCAGCACCAACACGAATCACAGCAACACCGCCAGCCAACTTGGCTACACGCTCTTGCAATTTTTCTTTGTCGTAGTCGCTAGTAGCTTCTTCGATCTGAACACGAATGTTCTTCACACGAGCTTCGATTGCTTTAGCATCGCCTGCACCGTCAATGATGATGGTGTTTTCTTTGCCCACTTCGATACGCTTTGCTTGACCTAAGTGCTCAAGCGTTGTTTTCTCGAGTGTGAGGCCGATTTCTTCAGCAATTACTGTGCCGCCAGTCAAAATCGCGATGTCTTCCAACATAGCTTTACGACGGTCACCGAAACCAGGAGCCTTAACAGCGCAGGTCTTAATGATGCCGCGGATGTTATTCACCACTAAAGTTGCCAAGGCTTCGCCTTCAACATCTTCTGCAATGATCAACAATGGACGGCCAGACTTTGCTACTTGCTCAAGTACTGGGAGCAAATCACGGATGTTGGCAATCTTCTTGTCAAACAAGAGTACGTATGGGCTTTCCAATACGGCAACTTGTTTTTCTGGTTGATTGATGAAGTATGGAGAGAGGTAACCGCGGTCAAACTGCATACCTTCAACTACTTCAAGCTCGTCTTCTAATGACTTGCCATCTTCAACAGTGATAACGCCTTCTTTACCTACTTTTTCCATTGCTTCTGCAATGCGCTGACCAATACTGTGGTCGCTGTTTGCAGAAATAGAACCTACTTGAGCGATTTCTTTAGTAGTGGTGCAAGGCTTGCTGATTTTTGCGAGTTCTTGGATAGCAGCTGCAACAGCTTTATCAATACCGCGCTTCAAGTCCATTGGGTTATGGCCTGAAACAACATACTTCATACCTTCGCGAACGATAGACTGCGCCAATACAGTAGCGGTGGTTGTACCATCACCAGCGATGTCAGCAGTTTTGGAAGCAACTTCCTTAACCATCTGCGCACCCATGTTCTGGAGCTTGTCTTTGAGTTCGATTTCTTTTGCTACGGATACACCGTCTTTAGTAATTGTTGGTCCACCGAATGAACGCTCAATCACCACGTTGCGACCTTTTGGCCCCAAGGTTGTTTTCACTGCATTAGCAAGAATATTGACGCCTTCGACCATCTTGGTGCGGGCGTTATCTCCAAATACAACGTCTTTTGCTGCCATGATTAAATTCCTCTCTTAAATACCGAAATTACTTCTGTACAACAGCCATGATGTCGTCTTCACGCATCACGATGAGTTCTTCGCTGTCAACTTTTACTGTTTGACCTGCATATTTGCCAAACAACACGCGATCGCCAACTTTGACGTCAGGTGCGTTTAATTTGCCGCTGTCATCACGTTTACCCGGGCCTACTGCCAATACTTCACCTTGATCAGGTTTTTCTGCAGCAGCGTCAGGAATGATGATTCCGGAAGCAGTTTTTGATTCTTGATCTAAACGCTTGATGATTACGCGATCATGTAAGGGACGCAAATTCATCTCTTCTCCTATGTTAGTAAGTGTTAACTATTTAAATAAACTATATAAATCAATGCTTTATAATCTCTTCACACGGACGCCAAGGGTTATTTAGATATAAATCACCTCTTTAGCACTCGCATGTAGGGAGTGCTGATTATATAGGTCTGATTCTCTGGATTTCAAGGGCTGATCACCATAAATTCTTTAAGGATTTTGACGATATTCAACTATCTTGGAAGTTTCGTCACTTAACTTGAAACTCTTAAGATTTTGTAACCATTTGAATTTATTGCAATAATCAGCCCAGCTTTCTTAAATCATTCAATTGAATTGCATTTGAGTCAAATTTTCGTGAATCTATTCTTATTTATTTTTAGGGAACTACTCACTTAACTTGCTTACTGATAAGTGAGATTTTGAATTCAGCAATTACTCAACAAACTAACTACGAAGACTCACAAAAATCTTTGAGTAGTTCGTATAAAACTAAGTAGCAATACTTCACTACCTCGTGATTTTCTTTGCTCGGCGCTAGATCACCATGCACCAGCGTGCAACGCACTTGATACAAAATTTCGATAAGTCCAGCGAAAATAATTTGATGGTCGTTGGTCAAAACTAATGTGTTATTAAGTATCAAGCCATCTACGCCACTTTTAAGTTTTCCCGTTTTTGTTAAAGCATTTTTCAATACGGCGTCAAAATATCCAGTCGCTTCACCCTTTTTAGAAAAATCGACCAAAAGATGCTCGAACGCTAAATATTTTCCATGCAAAAATTTTTCATTTTTTATTTGTGCTTTGACTAATGAGAAGTGGAGTAATTCAATCAGCGATAGAAACGTTTTTTCATCTTTACTATTTCCCATGGCGTAAACGTTCTTGAATTTTTGGTAGACTTTGTTGCTACCAGTAAACTCTGTTTTCAACTTGTTGATGTTGTCTCTATCTGTCTTCTCGCCATAATGAAAGTTGTACCAAGAATTACACGCAAGCCATAGATTGACGAATGGCGAAAAGTAGTCCACCTCCGCTTTATCAAACCATTCTTTTTTGTAGTCTTTGCTATTGTTTGGCATGGTGGTTCATTTGGTTTGTTGTTCTATGTAATTCATGCCCGCTTGCTCATCTTGTTCAATGGCAATTTCTACGGCACGCTTTGCCACTTCTAGCAGGCGTTCGCTCTCGGCTTTGAGTTTGAAACTTTCCTGAATCTGTGAGGCAATTTTCTGTTGAATCGACATATCAAGGATAGGCACTAAAACGTTTTCAATCTCCTCTTTCCGCCAATGAAGAATAATAGAACCGCCCGCATCGCGTTCGGCTTGTTGCTTCACGACAATTGAGTTCAAAACCAAGGTTAAATAATCAGGCAGCACTCGTGTTTTGTCTTTCACAGTCAGATGGAGAATCGCGCCTGACGTAATGAAATCAGCATCTTCCCGCAGACGATAGGCTTCGCCTACACTTCCATCTTTGGAAAACAAAATAGTGTCGTGCTTGGGTTTGAGTGCATCTAGCTTATCGAGATTTTCACTTAAAAAAGCATCACTCAATCGCACTTGCGGCGTTGTCAGCCCTTGTTTGCTGTAGTCAGCTACGCGTAAAAAAGGCAAACCCTCCGCATCTTCACTATATGCGTCAGAGCCAGGTTCAATAGATTTCTGAATGTTAACCAACACACCCAATTTGGCATGCGGCTGCGTCGCAATATGCGCTACCATTTGTTCATATTTCGGCAGGTAATACTCCGCATCTAGCCGCCCAGTGCAAGTAAATGAGTCTCTGAATGACTTGATATTCACAGCCTCACTGCTGGGTGTGAAATTGGTTAAGCCGAGGGTTTCGAGGAGCAAGGTTTCAGTGGAGGCAAAAATTGCTGTTAATTGATGTTTTAGTTCGCGCGATATCAACACAAGGTCACTGACCTTTTTTTCAAAACTTTCATTTTTTAACGGAATTGGTATTTCAGTTATGTCCGATACGTTGAGTTTGGGCTGGGCATTTCCACTAATTTTTCGAAGTGTTAATGCGTTGCCATACACAGAATTCAGAAAAACCAAAATATAGTGGCGTTTGGCTACTTCATATGCCGAAAGTTTAATCCCAATGTTGTTTTCGCTAATATTACACATCTGTAATTCTTCATCAACTCGAGCGTAGTATCCAATTGTGTTCCCAACCTTTGAAAGGACTAAGTCATCAATAAATAGCTGACTATTTTTCAGTAAACTGTTGTTTTCCTCTGAAATATAAACAATTTCATTTTTTTGAATTTCAAAGCCACCCTTAATGTTTTGTACGCGTACAAAAGGCACACCCTTTGTAAGGTATGAATGACTTTTTAATGTTGAGCCAAATGGACCGCTGACGACTTCTTTATTTTGAAGAAAAAAATGCGGGATTTCTTTTAGCTTCTTATCCATTAATAATGACCACTTAATGAAGTATGAGCTATCAATTCGAAATGATTGATTCCTCAGAGACACATCACTCAACAGAATCTCACTTGCCTCCAGCCCCTCCAACAACGCCCCATAACGGGCTTCATTGAAAGGGCTTAGAGAAAAAAACTTAAGCGCTCTTTTTTGGCAAACTCTTGGAAGGCTTCGGCTATGCCGTCTTGCGTTTTACCGTCATGGTTAAATAGGTCATGCTTCACAATCAGATGGTCGTGCGCGTCTAATACGGGCTGCCCATCTTTGCCCATCACATAAATCTTGTCACCGCTGTTGTCTTTGCTAGGCTCGCACATGGTGGCAAAGAAAATTGGGTAGTCATCTAAACGGGGGCAAAGTACGCCTGCTTTTGGGTCGTCATTCCACTTTTGAACGAAAAGCACGCTGGTTTTTGTGCCTGTATGCGGTTTGAATACATTGCCATGCAACCCAATAACTGCCAGCAAGCGGCATTTGTCTGCCAGATATTCGCGTATGTCTTTATCGCTGGAATTGTTAAACCTACCTTGAGGCAACACTACCGCCATGCGCCCCCCAGGTTTAAGGAAGGACAAATTGCGTTCGATAAATAAAATATCACGCCCCACAGCGGTTTGATATTTGCCATTTGGTTTTTTGGCTAGGTCGTATTTAGCAAGTATACGAGTTTCCTTGATATCGCCAGCAAAGGGCGGGTTTGCCATTAGTACATCGAAACCGAAATCACGATTTTGGTCTTTGGGTTGGCGAAGTTTGCGCAGTTTTTTCCAGCCTTCACCATAAACATCTGTCCATGCTTCATCTTTGGTTTTTTCGTCCCAACGTTCATAGTCCAAGGTATTTAAATGCAACACGTTAGTTTGACCATCACCAGCGATTAGATTAAGTGTGCGTCCCACGCGAACAGCCTTTTCATCAAAGTCAATTGCAAAGACCTTTTCTTGAACATAGGTCTCACACCGCGCTGGTTTTTTCTCAGTAGTGAACAAGTGACTCTTGCTCAAACCCTCATCTTTCATAATTTGCTCCCAAACATGGAAAATTCCATGGACAGGAAAGCCGCATGAACCCGCTGCGGTGTCAATCAGGGTTTCATGCTCTTGTGGATTTAGCATCTTCACACACATATCAATCACATGGCGCGGCGTGAAGTATTGCCCTTTCTCGCCTTTGCTTGATTTGTTGATCAGGTATTCAAAAGCCTCGTCCACCACGTCTAGGTTTGAGTTAAAGAGTTTGACGCCCTCCAAAGAAGACACGCAAACTGCCAAATGACTTGGCGTAAGGTCAATCTTTGAACCTTCTGGGAATACGCCCTCCCACTTGTTGCGGGCTTTATCGAACAGGTCTTGAATTTTGGTTTTGAGTTCGGTCTCAGTGTCGCCGTAGTTCTTAAAAACAAGGTGGCGTTTTTTATCGCGCCCGCTTTCCATCTCATCAAACAACTTGGTGAAAATCAGTTTGAAGAGTTCTTCAAAAACATCAACACCTGCGTTTGACAGAACCTCATCTTCCATTTCTAGAATGAGGTCTTTCAGAGATTTTTTCTCATTAACGAGTTTGTCTTTTTTAACGAGGTCGTCAATCGTCCAGCGCTCAGAAAGTATGTCGGACAGTTTTTCAAGCGCTGATGGAATAGTTGGGATGTCTTCAAAGTAGTTTGGGTCTTTGCGGTGGTAAAACGAGATTTGCTCACCGTTTGACCATACGCCCATAGGTGCGCCCGTGGCATTACAGTAACTTTTGAGTTGCTCCTTACCATCTTTGAGTTTGGGCTTTTTAAGCTCCACCAAAATGTAGGGTGTCGTAGTTTTGTCTTTGTCAAACACGCAAATATCAGCACGTTTTTTCTCACGCCCAAAAACAACGCCGTACTCCAATTCAATGCGTGTGGCGGGATAGCCTAAATCATCAATTAGTACCATCAAATAAAGCTGCCTGACGGCTTCTTCAGGGGTTAATTTGATGGGCTTATTGCGAATTAAGCATTCAACGTAGGGGGCTTGTTTTTTGCCTGCCTCGTTAATGGTTATACGCTTTTCTAAAGCATCAATTTGCTGTTGCTTGAACTGCGTTAATTTGTAATTACTGTCTTTAAGTAACTGTATTAGGTGGGTAGTCATTTATCTCTCTTTTTATCCAATCAATTCTGCATAAGTAATGCGCTTATGCCATTCTTTATTTAGCAAGGCATCAATGCGGTCAAAAGTATGCACCCGCACATTGTCCTCATTCAACCGATACGCAAACCCATTGACATATCTCTGCAAGTGCCTCGCACTAAACGAGTGATACACGCCGCAAAATCCACGCTTCAATACCGCCCAAACCGATTCAACCTCATTAGCATGAGCCATCCCATCTACAAACTGCTTGGCTGAATGTTGACCACCAAATGATTGAATTTAACGCTGTTATATGACCGATGCTCGTCCGTACATAATGCCGCTGTCGGATGAATATTGGTGTTCAAGAAATTATGAATCGTGTCTTGCGTCGTATTAGAAACGACCTTTGCACGTACACGACCATTGCGCTCACCAACGCCTAACACAGCTACCTTGCCGACGACTGCACCACGACCAGCTTTTAACTTCTTATGCTCGTGCTTGTTGGTTTCTTTGCCACCAATATATATCTCGTCTGCCTCAAAAATGTCTTTCAAGAAATTGCTTGGGTCATTATCGTTGTCGTTGTCATTACACGCTTCACGGATGCGTTGCAACATAAACCATGCCGTTTTTTGGGTAACACCGATTTCCTTCGATAATTGAACCGATGAAACACCTTTACGATTGGTTACAACCAAGTAAATAGCAAATAACCATTTATCTAATGGCACATGGCTTCTTTCAAAAATAGTGCCAGTCCTGACCGTATACACCGAGCGGCAATGATGACACCGATAATAACCAGCCGTATTGTCTCTCACTTGCTTATGCTGATTATCCATATGCCCACATTTTGGGCATATCGGCTTGTTATTCCATCTTTGCTTCTCAAGATATAACCTTACCGACTCAGCCGTAGGGAACTTTTTAATGAACTCAAATGCAGATGCTGTAACTTTGCACATTTTTTGCCCCCTTTATGTTGATATTGTGGATATTTTAGGGATTGTGTTATGCAAGTCAAGTATATAATTCTCAAAAGTAAGTTTCGACGATATGTTGACAGGCTGGTCCATCTCTTCAAGTTTTAGTTCAATTGAAAAGACAATTTTCATAAATCATTCGTGAGAAAAATCCCATTTTTTTGCCATTTTTACAGCAACGTCCTTTTGATTTTTTCTATAAAAACGATAAGTGGGATTCTTATTGCATACCAAAAGACCCTCAGATGAATGAAGTTGTGCTAACTCTTCATCACCATAACGAGATCGGTCCTTTCGAGTGGGAAATGACCCCTTACGACCGCAAAGAATGATCATCACTGCCAACGCGTGAAAAGTTGCGCTGCACACTTCCATTTCTGGTAATTCCAAGACATCGTCTAACTGTCTGTTAAAAATATTCTTTATTTTCTCCACCCTGGGATGATTAAATTCCAAATGGTATTTTCGATATAACGCCCCAATTAAAGCCAAGGCATCTAAGTCTTTGGGGATTGAATCCATAGTATTAATCAAAGACATTTCAAAGGTGCTCATATTCCGCCTATTCCAGAAGTAATCCTCGAACCCAGATTCTTGCTGATGGTGAGCATATTGCCCCCAAACACCTGCTGGCTTGCCTTTAAGCAAGGCTACTTCAAACTTCTTAAAGCATTTCATTAAAAACTGGTTGGTAGCCTCCAAATCATAAGGCTCAAGATCAAATAACTGCCAAATTAATGAATCAAAGCACTCAATAGTTTGGGGATATACCTCGGCAACTCTTTTAATTAAATCAAATTTTCTTTTTGAATTGTCACCGCGTGTTGGTATCACCCCCTTGTTTTTAATTGCCCCAAAAACACGTGTTCGAGATTCACCTCCTGATTTCATTGGACCATTAGCCTGTCCAAATAGCATATCCAATTTGTAATCAGTGAGCTTGCTATGGTGCTTAACTACCCAATACCAAACCTGAGCCTTAAAACGATCAATCTGTGGGACCTTTTTTCTGCCAGCTTTGGATATTCTTAAATTTGATTTAGCTTTCATCTTAAGTGTTTTTAATTGGTATTGTGAAATTGTGCATTTTATAGCAACTATGCAATACCAATATTTCATGCTATTAATTGCAACATTCAATTCTTATATAGCAATTTAGGCAACTAGATGAAATCTGACGATCTTTTGGAGCGACTGCTTGAGCAGCATGGTCCGCTAATGACGGGGAAGAACTTGCATCAAGCCCTTGGCTATAAATCTTGGGCAGGATTTGCAAAGGCGGTAAGAGGCGGCATCGTTGAAATCGACATATTTAACTTACCGGGTCGCAAAGGAAGGTATGCCAAAACAAGTGATGTAGCCAATTGGATTAATAAGCTAAGCCCAAAATAATGAGCAATTTCAATCGATGATTATTGCAATCCACAAAGAGTGGCTTGATTCTTAAAGAAAAACGAGTTGATTGACCCAGAAAAGGAAATTCATATGTAAAAAACAAAAAACCGTACCACTTCTGTCAGTAGCACGGCTTTTGCCTCCCACTTTCATGAGATTTTTAATACGCTAATTGAATTATCTCCAAAGAAAAAAGTGATGTCAATAGATGGAATTGCTTTGCCTAAATTTTAGGTAAATCAAGCGGTCTAGCCGTGCTTTACCCAATTTCTTAGGAGAAATCCAATGATCGTTAATTCAACGCGTCAGGTAATTACGCGTTCGCCCCATAAATCCGTGGGGCTGATTAATTGCCAGCATTTTCAGCCTCAGCCTGTTGTTTACGAATCTCAGCTCGAGCGAGCGCTTGTGCAGCAGTGTCTGCTTTGCCCTGGGGTTTCGCGGATTGTTGCCCAGCCATTTCGAGTCAATCTAGACCCAAAAAAGAACAGGCACTACACCCCTGACTATTTAATCGAATTAGACGATGGGTCTTTTTTGGTTGTTGAAGTCAAGATTCTCAGGCGCATTGCCAAGCTCGAAAAGCGTTTTAACCAAATTAATGAACGCTTGAGCTCTCGTGGGTTTTCATTTATGACGGCCGACGAAACGCAGCTTTACTGTCTTGATAAAGAAAAGCACGTCAAGGAAATTCTTCGGTATGTCAATTGGCAGGTAACAGCAGAACTTAAAAAGGCTGTTTTACAGGCATTGGCCGAAGTTAGCCAAACATCCATTTCTATTGGCGAGTTGGCAACTCAGGCGCAATGCGCCAAAGAAGACCTTTTGCATCTCATTGCTACGCGGCAAATATTCATTGCAGCAATTACCCCTACCTCCGATCTATTGATCACCATACCCACTTTAGGAGTCACTCATGGCATTAATTTCTTTTCACACTGGTTTAACACTGCGTTATGGGGATCGGATCTACCAGTTCCTCAGACAACTTGATAAAGACCAAGTTCAGTTTGAAGACCAGCTCACCAGGCATACCAAAACCTTAACGATTGCCCAAGCCGTTCATGACGTTCAGGAGGGCAAGGCTCTTGTGTTGAGGGAGGGCTTTGACTCCAAATTGCCCGAATCGGTCGAGCCACCGTCAAATTTAACCGATCTACCCATGCACTATCAGGACAACTTGGGCAAGAAGATGGAATATGTTTCTTGGATGCGACGACTAAAGATTGGCCGTGGTGAGAAAAAGCGAATTACCGAGCAGATTCCATTGGTTGCAGAAAAAATTAAGGATGCTGCGCCACCGTCATTTAATACCGTCATGCGCTGGATGCGACTTTATGAATTAAGTGGGCTCAATCCCGCCTCATTAGTTTCGAGATATGTTTACCGGGTTAAAAGCCGCCTTTTGCACCCGCAAGTTGATGAGCTGATTTACAGATGCCTGCATACCCACTACTTCACTAGAGCGAGAAATTCTCTAGAAAACGTAGGGTCAATCATTCGGATAGAGCTTAAAAAACTCGTAAACCAAGGGAAAATTACCGAGCAAGAATCCAAAGTTAGCGCATCTACTATCAGCAGAAGATCCAAAGAGGTTGAACCTTTTTTTGCCACTAAAGCTAGATATGGCGAGCTTTATGCAAGGGCGCTCTATCGAACCCCTTTTGGCGAGAACCCTGTGTGCCGCGCTCTTCAGCGTTATGAAATCGATCACACCACTCTGAACTGGGTGGTCATCTGCGACCGAACGGGTTTACCGCTAGGCAGACCAACGCTCACTATCGTAGTTGATCGCTATAGCAGCTACATCGTCGGTTTGCATATTAGCTTTGATGGCCCGGGTCTGAGCTCAACTCTAAAAGCATTAAAAGTTGCCATACAACCTAAGGAGCTATTTACCAATAATGCCAGCTACCTCACCAACCCTTGGCTGGGATGTGGCATTCCCGAAGAATTTGCTGTTGATAACGGTTTGGAATTTCATTCGCCGCAATTTCGTCAGGTTGCCTGGGAGCTTCAGGCCACTCTTGAATACTGCCGTGTTCGTACGCCCTGGAGCAAAGCGGCTGTAGAGCGAGTATTTCGTGAGCTCGACTTCCTGCATCTGCCCTCTGGTCGCGTACATAAGCCAATTGCCAATGTCCGCTATCCAGATCCAAGAAAAGATGCTGGCATTCCCTTTAGTGTTTTTTGCGAGACGATCCTTAAGTGGGCAGTTGATATCCATCCTTTTCACATTAACAAACATAAGCTCTCTCGCTCATTTGATCTTTTTGGTGAAAGTTTAGATCAGATTCCGCCGCCTAAATTTCTCGGAAGTTTAGAGACTTTGGATCGGATTGCTGCCATGTCCAAAGTATTAATGGTTAATAGTGGCGGCATTGAATTGGCAGGACTCTCCTACTCTTGCCCAGAACTTTTTCGCATGAAAAAGGAGGTTGGGCCCAAATTTAAAACTTTGGTGAAGTGGGATCCAGATGATCTAGTCATGGTTCATGTACAGCATCCACTAGACCACTCCCAATGGCTTGCCGTGCCATCACGAAACCCTCACTACACCAACCAATTGTCTTGGGTTCAACATCGAAATATTCGTGCCTATGCCAGAGAGCATCTCAAAAATATACGAGGTCAAGAGCAACTTGATAGAGCACGCTCAGAGCTAGAAGATCTATGGCATAGCCGCATGATCAAAGACCATAAAAAATTGGACTACAAAAAGGCCGTACAAGTTCAAGCACTCTCTTCTGGAAAGATCTGGGTACCGGATAACGAGATTGTTACCAAAGTTGAACATAGACCAATCGAGCCAATCCTCATCGTTCCCGAAACCAAAATCATGCCGATTGCCATTCCTGATTTTGAGAGCTTTTCCCTTCACTAAATAAATGAATACCATGAAAAAACCATTACTTAATACCCTAGAAACTGATATCGAAGAGCATGAAAAACGTGAGTTACAAAGACGTATTTTTATGTACTCCAGAGATGCTTTAAAAATTGCCTCTAGCATTGAACCCATCATCGTCAACCATCCGCGATTTATCCAAGGCATGCAAGCCTTAGATCGAATCTACCAATTGGCCCGCGAACTTGATCTGCCGCAAGGCATCCGGATTATTGGCCCCACGGGGTCAGGAAAAACATCGCTCGTAGATTACTTCTCTAAAACCCTGCCAAAAACAACTCTCTTTAAACAAGGTCTTGGTATTGTCTTTATTCGCTTAGATGCTTCTCCAACCAGGCATCAGCTGGTTCGCAATCTGTTACTCGCTTACAACTATCCCTTTGCAACCACCTCAGTGAAAGCGATTGATATTAAGACACAAGTCTTGTGCGACATCATTACGCAAAAGGGAACCAGAATTCTGGCCATTGATGAAAGTCATCACCTCGCATTCTCCAAATCGAGGCGTTACTCCAAAAGCTCACAGAACGACGTAACCGATTGCCTGCATCACTTAATGGATCAAACAGGAGTTGGACTCTTTTTAATGGGTACCAAGGAATTGGATGATTTAGAGGATCTAGATGCCCACCTAGCTTCTCGAGTGAGTACCCGTATTGAGCTAACTGACTATGTCACCCTCACTCCCGAATGGTACGGACTACTCAAAGCCTTTGTGAATGAATCCAAGCAGTTTGATCTGAGCATCATCCTCACAGAAAACTATGGCGCGCTGATTCATGCGGCAACCGGTGGCAATTTACGCAATTTAAAACGCCTACTTACCGAGGTCGTCTTAATTGGAGTTGATGTCCAGCTTGAGGCTATTACGCAATCGACCTTTCATCTAGCCCATGAACGTATTTACGGGGAAGGGAATGACCGTGTCAATCCATTTACAAAGTGAGCTTAATCCACCCCCAATTCAAATTGAATGCCTAGATGATGAGTCAGGCTTGGGCTATCTATTGAGATGGCTGGGAGCCAACCATCTGCCGTTTCGCTGGCTCAAAGGTGGGCTGGGCATTAAAGGGCCTCGCCTGCCTGATGCACGAGACGCGATCGCCTTATCCCATTTGACCGGGATGGGGCATAAACAGATCAAACGGATATTGATGGAGTCTTTTGGCAACGCACAGGAAGGCGGAATCATGGTCTATGGCCAACAACTTCTTTTTAAGGACCTCTATCGATTTCGTAGCCCCCAGGTCTGTATAAGCTGCATTCATCAAAAAGGGTATATCTCAAGAAGCTGGGAGTTTGGGCCAATCCCCGTTTGCATAGAGCATGGCACCTATCTCATTGATCGATGTGGGCATTGCAAGAAATCCATTGGTTGGGATAGACCAGCCATTGATGTCTGCCAGTGCAAAAGAATACTATCTGGCGATCCAAAGGATATGGAGCAACCCATTGCACAGGAACTCACTCTGGCGCAATGGGTTTTAAAACCCCTGTTTCAAAGTACCTTTGATGATTCGCGAACCTATCTCAAGCCGCCAGCCTGGATTAACAGTCTTTCGCTCGATGGAGCATTGCGGATTATCAAAGCCTTTGGGATTTGCGAGCAGCCCCACCAAGCTATTTCCTCTAGCTTTCCATGGGGACGCTGCGCAAGCACTTATTGGCGAGATATTTTCAAAAGAGCCTCTATACGTATAGAGCAATTCATTAATGATCCCGCATCCCCTGAGCTGCAGACCTTGGTTTATCGACCATTCCTTGAGGGGTTAGCGGCCAAATCCCTTACTGCAACAGATAAAGATATAGCCCTATACCTACTCAGGGAAATTTTTAACTACAAACCATTAACTCGTTTCGGGAGTGGCAAGGGGCACCTCTCGCAAAGAAGATTATTTGATTAGGACTCGTCATGGAAGAAAAATTCTCAACGCTTTACAACGTCCCCAGGCTCATAGCTACAGAATCCATGAGCTCCTGGATAACTCGCCTAGCCCTGAGCCAAGGAGCATCCATGACCACTATCTTGAGGTATCTAGAAATATCGAAAGCGGAAGATATGGATCGCCTAATTGGAAAGCAAAAGATAAAACACATCTCTAAAAAATCAGGAATGCCGATGAGTGACTTCAAAGGACTGAGAACCATCTTTAAATCGCTAATATCCATTGATCCCAGCGGTAGAAACTTTTTACTGTTTAGCGATAAAAAATCTCGCTATCGGTTTTGCCCTGTTTGCTTAAAAAAAGATGATGTGCCGTATTTTCGAGTTGAATGGCGGTTTAATGTCTGGCGCAGTTGCCCTGATCATGGATGCCTGTTGGAAGATGAGTGCAACCACTGCAAACAATCCATCACCCTACCAACAGATATGCTTAGAGGTGGCCCCAAACGCTCTGGCATTGGAACTCTGGCAATGTGCGCGAATTGCGGCGAATGGATCACCAAGGTAAAGCCGGCATATCACGATTTTAGTGGCTCACGATCCCTTGATGCTGAAGATAACCTGCTAATTCAAAATGGCAAAGCCTTTTTATCTGCCTTGTATTTTGAATATTTTAATATTGATGGATTTAAAAAAACTTATGTAACTAAAGAATTTTTACGTCTGCATAAGAAAAATATTTTTCCATGGCACAGCTTTAAGTGGACGGCAAAACTATGGAGAGACGAAATTTCGTGACTAACCCAATATGTATTAAAAAAATTTACCTTAGTTTAAAAAGGTGGATTCAACTACGAAGTGCAACTTTGAACAACTAGTTAAGGAGGCTAAGGATGTTTTAGTATCCAAAGCTTCTAGACCTGCAAGTCAAAGTAGCCATGACCTATCAACACCTTAGCCAAACTGAAC
>NZ_JACVPG010000018.1:0-60216 GCF_018882045.1 Polynucleobacter sp. Fuers-14
TTTTGGCCGCCGGATTTTAAATACTCATTAACTACCTGGAGCTTGAACTCCGTACTGTATTTGCTCATAAAACAAAACCCCCTTGGTTGGACTTGATGTCCAACTTTTGGGGGTCAGTTCACGAAGGCGGTTAATTATTTGGTGATTTCTGAATCAGACTTATTCAACAGCCTTCACCATCTCCTCAACCACTTTCTTTGCATCACCGAAGACCATCATGGTTTTATCCATATAGAAGAGTTCGTTATCCAGGCCGGCATAACCAGCTGCCATCGAACGCTTGTTCACAATAATAGTCTTAGCCTTAAATGCTTCCAAGATTGGCATGCCAAAAATTGGGCTACCAGGTGTGCGTGCAGCAGGATTTACCACGTCATTCGCACCAAGGACTAACACTACGTCAGCCTGACCAAAGTCGCTATTGATATCTTCCATCTCAAATACTTGATCGTATGGAACTTCAGCTTCAGCCAAGAGTACGTTCATATGACCAGGCATACGGCCTGCCACTGGGTGAATCGCGTATTTCACAGTCACGCCATGATGAGTCAACTTTTCAGTCAATTCTTTCAATGCATGTTGAGCGCGAGCCACTGCCAAGCCATAACCTGGAACAATGATCACAGTGTCAGCATTTTCCATCAGGAAAGCGGCATCTTCAGGTGAACCTGTTTTGTAGTTCTTAGGGCCACCATCATCAGCACCGCCGGCAGCAGCTTCAGCGCCAAAGCCGCCTAGCAATACAGCCAAGATGGAGCGGTTCATCGCCTTACACATGATGTAAGACAGAATCGCACCGGATGATCCTACGCAAGCGCCCGCAATAATCAACACTGGGTTGTTTAAGGTGAAACCAATACCAGCCGCTGCCCAACCGGAATAGCTGTTCAGCATCGATACCACCACCGGCATATCAGCACCGCCGATAGGGATGATCAAGGTTACGCCCAATACCAAAGCAATGGCACACATTGCCAAGAAGGCTGCGTGGCTGTCACCCATGTAATAAGCGATACCAGCGCCTACCATCGAAACAGCCAAGATGAGGTTTAGCAAGTGTTGACCAGTAAAACTCACTGGCTTACCGCTCACTTTGCCTGATAACTTGCCGAATGCAATCACGGATGCAGTGAAGGTGATAGCGCCGATAAACGCGCCGATAAACAGCTCAATCTTTTGAGCGCCAGTATGGTCATGCGCTGGATTAAATACAGCAGCGATCGCAATTAACACAGCTGATAAACCTACGAAGGAGTGCATCAAGGCAACTAACTCAGGCATCTTGGTCATTTGCACGCGTTTAGCGGCAATCGTTCCAATAATCGCGCCACCCACAATTGCAACACCAATTAAAGAGATAACTGGTTTGAAATCAGGAATGAAGAAAGTAGTGACAACGGCTAACAACATACCAATCATGCCAAAGGTATTACCTTGACGTGAAGTAGTTGGTGAAGACAAGCCACGCAAAGCGAGGATGAACAACACCGACGAAATGAGATAAGAAATAGCGGTTATGTTTGACATAGTTTTGGTCTCTATATAGGTCTTGTTCTAGGTTTATTTGGTTCCAGCCGCATCAGCTTTAGGAGCTTTTTTCTTGAACATCTCAAGCATGCGGCGGGTGACCATAAAGCCACCAAAAATATTGATAGATGCGAGGAATACCGCTACTGCACCAATAATGCTGGTGAGAGTGATTTCATCGCCACCGATAACTTCAGTTTGGAGCAATGCTCCAACGATGATGATGCCGGAGATGGCATTGGTCACCGCCATTAAAGGCGTATGCAATGCTGGCGTAACGTTCCAAACTACGTGATAGCCAACAAAAATGGCCAATACAAACACAGTAATGTTTTGAACGGTGAGGATGCTTTGAAAGGCAGCGAGATCCATAGTGTTTCCTTAGTATTTTTACTATTAGTTTTTGCGGATGGCTTGACCATCACGACACATTAAGCAAGCGGTAACGATGTCATCATCACTTGGGATAACTAAATTGGCTTCTTTATCCACAATGAGTTTCATGAAGTCGAGCAAGTTACGTGAGTACAGTGCAGAAGCATCTGCCGCAACCATGCTAGCTAAGTTGGTGTAGCCAACAATTTTCACGCCATTCACATCAATTACTTTGTCAGCTTGCGTTAACGGGCAGTTACCTGAGCCGTTATCACCTTTGCCAGCAGCCAAGTCGATCACGACGGAGCCTGGCTTCATATTAGCAACCGTGTCGCTATGCAAAAGCACGGGCGGCTTACGTCCCGGAATCAATGCGGTTGTGATCACGATGTCAGCTTGTTGCGCACGCTCCGCAACCAAAGCCGCTTGACGCTTCATCCAAGCTTCAGGCATTGGACGGGCATAGCCACCAACGCCTTGAGCAATCTCTCGCTCTTCATCAGTTTCATAAGGAACGTCAACAAACTTGGCGCCTAATGATTCGATTTGTTCTTTGGCTGCTGGACGCACATCAGATGCTTCAATCACGGCGCCAAGACGTTTTGCTGTGGCAATTGCTTGTAAGCCTGCAACACCAGCGCCCAAGATTAGTATGCGAGCTGCTTTCACGGTTCCTGCAGCAGTCATCAGCATTGGCATGAAGCGTTGATATTCATTTGCAGCAACCAATACCGCTTTATAACCAGCAATGTTTGCCTGGGAAGACAAAACGTCCATACTTTGTGCGCGTGTTGTGCGTGGTGCAGCCTCTAAAGAGAATGCAGTAACACCTTGAGCAGCCATGGCTGCAATCATGTCGTTATCAAACGGATCGAGCATGCCCAGAAGAACGGCACCGGATTTAATCTGTTTAAGTTCGGCTGCCTCGGGCGCACGTACTTTAAGAACGATCTCTGCACCAAACGCATCTGCAGCGCTACCAATGCTTGCGCCGACAGATTCGTATGCGGAGTCAGGTTGACTGGCTTTTACTCCGGCGTCTTTTTGAATAACGACGGTATGACCTTGACCAATTAATTTTTTAACGGTTTCTGGTGTGGCGGCTACTCGAGTTTCCCCGGGCCTTGTTTCCAGTGGCACTCCTATGCGCATGGCATGTCTCCAAAAGCAAAAATTTATAAAAAATCTATTTTAGTTAAATAGGGCTCGTTGCGCCTATTTACTCACCCCTAAGTCCTTTTGCTTGGTTTTTGCCCGAAATTCTGTGAAATCAGGCTAAGACTTCTACAATATGGTCTGTAAGCTTATATTGAATTCTCGCATTTTTTGATGATCCCGCTCAATTCTTCCTCAATCCCGTCCTCCCAGCCCAAGAAAGTCGTTATTGGCATGTCTGGAGGGGTGGATTCGTCGGTGGCTGCCTGGATGCTCAAAGAGCAAGGCTTTGAAGTTATTGGCCTTTTTATGAAAAATTGGGAGGATGACGATAACGACGAGTACTGTTCTGCTCGTCAAGACTGGCTCGATGTGGTTTCAGTCGCAGATTTGATCGGAATAGACGTTGAAGCAGTCAATTTTGCTGCCGAATATCGTGAGCGCGTATTTGCTGATTTCTTGCGCGAGTACGCTGCAGGGCGAACACCCAACCCCGATGTCTTATGTAATGCCGAAATTAAGTTCAAGGCTTTCTTAGATCACTCCATCAGTTTGGGTGCGGATGCGATTGCAACAGGCCACTATGCGCGCGTCCGTCATGAAGGTGGCAGGGTGCAGTTGTTGAAAGCTGTCGATGCCAGTAAAGACCAGAGTTATTTCTTGCATCGTCTAACGCAGCAGCAATTAGCTAATGTAATGTTCCCTCTTGGTGAGATTCCCAAAACGGAAGTCAGAAAAATTGCAGAGCAAATTGGTTTGCACAATGCTAAAAAGAAAGACTCCACCGGGATTTGCTTTATTGGTGAACGTCCTTTTAGAGAATTCTTAAATCGCTATTTACCGCGCGTACCTGGCCCGATTAAAACGCCAGAAGGTAAGACGGTTGGTGAACATATGGGCTTGGCCTTCTTCACCTTAGGTCAACGCAAAGGTATTGGTTTGGGCGGCAGTCAAGACGGTAATGGTGACGCTTGGTATGTGGCGCGCAAGGACGTTCCTAATAACACCTTGTATGTAGCGCAAGGCCACGAACACCCATGGCTATTGGCTCACAAGCTTGCTGCTATGGATGCCAGTTGGGTTTCTGGCGCGGCACCAACACCTGGAAATTATTCCGCTAAGACTCGTTATCGACAAGCAGACTCTGCTTGTACATTGAGTGCTGGTGATGAAGCACTGAGTTTTGATTTGAGTTTTCCAGAGGCGCAGTGGGCTGTTACTCCTGGACAATCTGCCGTCTTATATGACGGAGATATTTGTTTGGGTGGCGGAATTATTTCCGCATAATTTTTATCAAACAGCAGATACAAAAATGCCAATCAGTTTTGATTGGCATTTTTTATTCAGCGGCAAGTTAATTAAGCAGCCGGTGGTTCGGTTTCAATAAAAGAAGGTCGCTGTAATAATTTTTGATACAGGCGATCTAAATTTGGGTATTGAGTTTGCCATTTCACTTCTGGAAAGCGAAATAATAAATATCCGATTGCGCAACCTACGGCGATATCTGCCAATGTAAGTTGATTGCCATGACACCAGGCATTTCCACCCAGTTGCTCGGACATGTGACGCAGCGCCACATCAATTTTGCTCATTTGACGATCAACCCATGCCTGGCTTTGTTGTTCAGTTGGGCGCCATGTAAGTTCTAGACGAGCCAAAATACTCGCGTCGACAATTCCGTCTGCTAGCGCTTCCCAGGTTTTCACGGCAGCGCGCTCACGGTTATCTGCTGGAATAAGCTTGCTGACTGGACTTAGGCCATCAGCGTATTCGGCGATAACGCGGGAGTCGTAAATAGCCTCTCCATCGTCAGCCATGAGGCAGGGAACCTTCCCTAAGGGGTTGGTAAGGGCTATTTTGGTGTCTGCAGCCCAAACATTCTCTAATTCGAGGTCAACATCGACCTTTTTCTCGTTAAAAACAATGCGTACTTTACGTACATAAGGGCTAGTGAGGGATCCGATAAGTTTCATGGGCTCAAGTATAGCGATCCTATTTGGGGTTTGCTGTACTCCAGAACGCATTAAAATCAGCTTTTATTGACATATTCAATGCAAAGGCAATATTCGTGAGTCAGCCGCTTTCAACCCTCAATGCCCTTTCCCCTCTAGATGGCCGTTATGCCGGAAAACTGGATGCCTTACGCCCCTGGCTTTCCGAAGCCGCTTTTATGCGCCAACGTGTTTTTGTGGAAATTCATTGGCTCTTGGCTTTGGCTGCTGCCGGCTTACCTGATGTCCCAAAAATTAATGCTGCTGACGAAGCTTTTTTGCTTTCGCTCCCAGAAAACTTTTCAGATGCAGATGCTCAGCGTATTAAAGATATCGAAGCGGTAACCAACCACGACGTAAAAGCAGTTGAGTACTTCTTGAAAGAAAAAGTTGCTGGACGACCAGATTTGTTGAAAGCAAGTGAGTTTATTCACTTTGCCTGTACATCAGAAGATATCAACAACACTTCTCACGGTTTAATGTTGCGCGGTGCACGTGATCAAGTTCTATTGCCTCAACTCAGAAAAGTACTCTCAGTACTGACTGATCTCGCGATTGAGAACGCTAAAGTGCCCTTGCTTTCTCGCACTCATGGCCAGCCGGCCTCACCAAGTACTTTGGGTAAAGAGATCGCCAATATTGCCAAGCGTTTAGAGCGTGCGATCGAATCTATCGCTGCAGCCCCTTTGCTAGGCAAGATGAATGGCGCAGTGGGTAACTATAACGCTCACATGTCAGCCTATCCTGATTTTGATTGGGAAAATTTTTCCAAGAGTGTGGTTGAAAAACGTCTGGGTTTAACGTTCAATCCTTACACCATTCAAATTGAGCCACACGATGGTATGGCTCAGCTCTTTGATGCGATCGCTCGTGCTAATACGATTCTTTTGGATATGGATCGCGACTTCTGGGCTTACATCTCGGTTGGCTACTTTAAGCAGCGCACTAAAGCAGGTGAGATCGGTTCATCTACGATGCCGCATAAAGTGAACCCGATTGATTTTGAAAACTCTGAAGGTAACTTGGGCGTTGCTAATGCATTGCTGCGCCACCTTGCAGAAAAATTACCAATCTCTCGTTGGCAGCGTGACTTGACTGACTCTACTGTCTTGCGCAATCTAGGCCCTGCATTTGGCCATAGCGTATTAGCTTATGACAGCGCCTTGCGCGGCCTTGGTAAGTTAGAGGTAAATCATGCTGCAATCGCTGCTGATTTGGACGCTTGTTGGGAAGTATTGGCTGAGCCAGTGCAAACGGTGATGCGCCGTTACGGCATCGAGAATCCCTATGAGCAGTTAAAAGAATTGACTCGTGGCAAAGGGATTAATCAAGCAGACCTGCAAACCTTTATTCGTGGTTTGAAGATTCCTGAGGATGCAAAAGTACGTTTGTTGGAGATGACACCATCTTCTTACTTAGGTAAGGCGGTCGAGTTGACCGAACGTCTCAAAAAGTGAGTTTGACTACCAATTCAGAATACGGGGCGCGTCCCCGGATCTGGTTTGCTGCTTATCAATTGCTATGGCACCTCTTATTGCCATTAGCATTTATACGTCTAGCTTGGCGTGCACGTCATGCCTTCTCCTATCTTCATCACATTCCTGAGCGATTGGGCTTTGGCTACAGCAAGCCTATTGCTCTGGGCTCTATTTGGATTCATGCGGTATCAGTTGGTGAGACGCGCGCTGCACAACCTTTGATTGAGGCTTATTTAGCTAAGGGCGAATCTATTTTGCTCACCCACATGACTTTGAATGGCCGCCGTACTGGCAAGCAGTTATTTGCTAAAGAGATTGCTGCTGGGCAAATGCGTCAAGTTTATTTACCTTACGACCTTTGCTGGTCTGTAGAGCATTTCTTGAAAACATTTAAGCCAAAGTTTGGCCTCTTCATGGAAACCGAGGCGTGGCCGACGGTGGTCTTTCGTTGCAAAGAAATTGGCTTACCCCTATTTCTAGTAAATGCTCGCCTTTCCGAGAGAAGCGCCAGACGCGTTAATCGATTTGGTGAAGCGGGGCGTGCATTATTTCAAGCCTTTGCGGGAATCCTCGCGCAGACTGAGTTTGATGCAGGGCGTTATCGCAGCCTAGGCGTTAAAAATGTTGTTATTACCGGCAATCTGAAATTTGATGTTCCGCTCGATCCAAAATTGCTTGCTGAGGGTAAAGAATGGCAGAGTGAGCTACATGCCGGAAATCGCTTGATGGTGTGTGCAGCGAGCACGCGCGATGGAGAGGAGGCCATTATTCTGAAGGCTTGGAAAGATTTACTCCTAAGTAATGCATTTCCAATTCCACCTCTGCTTTGTTTGGTACCGCGCCATCCCGAGCGCTTCACAGAAGTAGCAGATCAAATTAATAATGCTAGCTTTAGATTTCGCCGTCGTAGCGAGTGGCCTGGTACTCCGAGTGAGTGCGCTGGATTGGATGTTGTTTTGGGCGACTCCATGGGTGAGATGCCGATGTATTACAGCGCTTCTGACTTAGTGCTAATGGGTGGAAGCTTGCTGCCCTTTGGAGGTCAAAACTTGATTGAGGCGTGTGCAGCCGGCTGCCCTGTTCTATTGGGTGAGCACACCTATAACTTTCAACAGGCTGCCTTAGATGCGATTGATAGTGGCGCTGCTAAACGCATTCATGGCGAATTACTTTTAACGGAGCCAATAGCCTTAATGGAGGCCTTGAAAGCATTGCTTCTGAATAATGCTGAGTTAGCGAAGATGGGCGCCGCTGCTAAGGCTTATTCAACTGAACATCAAGGCGCAACTAACAGAATCTTAGCTGCCCTTGATCAACAAAACTGACGCTGAACTAAAAAACTGCTGAGTTAAACCCGTGCCCCGTAGTTGGGATCATCATTGCGGGCATTGTCATCAGGCTTTTTATCGCCCTTCACTAAATCTTCACGTGTAACACCAAGCCACATGGCTAATGCTGCAGCCACGAAGACTGAAGAGTAGATACCAAACAAAATACCAATGGTCAGTGCTAATGCAAAGTAAAAGAGTGTTGGACCACCAAAGACCAGCATTGCCAGGACCATCATTTCAGTACTGCCGTGAGTGATTACGGTACGGCTGATAGTGCTCGTGATTGCGTTATCAATGATTTCACGGGTATTCATCTTGCGATATTTGCGGAAGTTCTCACGAATACGGTCAAAGATCACCACAGATTCGTTTACTGAGTACCCTAGAACTGCGAGAACAGCCGCCAACACTGAGAGGGAGAACTCCCACTGGAAGAAGGCAAAGAAGCCCAGGATGATGACAACGTCATGTAAGTTCGCAATGATGCCGGCAAGCGCAAACTTCCACTCAAAGCGGAAGGATAGATACACCACGATGCCAATGATTACAAAGATGAGTGCTTTTAAGCCGTCAATAGCCAACTCTTGACCCACCTGTGGGCCAACAAACTCAACGCGTTGCAATTTCACACCAGTCGTTGCTGGTTCAAGCGCTTGCATCACTGCCGTGCTTTGATCAGCAGAAGAAATCAATTTGCCTTCAGCATCTTTTTGCAATGGTAGGCGAATCATGACATCGCGTGAGCTACCAAAGTTCTGAATTTGAGTATCTGCATAGCCCAACTTCTCAACCTTGGTACGAATGGAGTCCAAAGGCGCAGTTTGTGGATAGCTGACTTCCATCACCGTTCCACCAGTAAATTCGATGGAGAGATGCAGGCCGTTATGCCAGAGGAAAAAGACTGCAGCTAAAAAAGTAACTAAAGAAATCGCATTAAGCACCAATGCATGGCGCATGAAGGGAATATCTTTTTTGATCCGGAAAAATTCCATGGCTTATTTCTCCTGTGGACGCCAAACTTGGCCGATAGCGAGTTTTTGAATCTTCTTATGTCTGCCGTACCAGAGGTTAACAAGGCCACGTGAGAAGAAGACAGCCGAGAACATTGAAGTCAGAATACCTAAGCAGTGAACCACTGCGAAGCCTTTGATAGGGCCAGATCCAAATGCTAACAAGGCCAGACCAGCAATTAAGGTTGTTACGTTAGAGTCCAGGATTGTTGCCCAAGCTTTATCAAAGCCGACAGAAATGGCTGTTTGTGGCGAAGCTCCGTTACGTAACTCTTCACGAATACGTTCGTTAATCAACACGTTGGAGTCAATAGCCATACCCAGAGCCAAGGCCATCGCAGCGATGCCCGGCAAGGTGAGCGTGGCTTGCAGCATCGATAGCACTGAGATGAGCAAGAGCAAGTTCACCGCCAAAGCGACAACGGAGAAAGTGCCAAACAGTAAGTAGTAGACCATCATGAAAATCGCGATCGCAGTAAAGCCGATCAAGAGCGACTTAAAGCCCTTCTCAATATTTTCTGCGCCAAGGCTTGGTCCAATAGTGCGTTCTTCAATGATTTCCATTGGTGCTGCTAATGATCCAGCGCGCAAGAGCAGGGCTAAGTCATTAGCGCTCTCGGTAGTTGGCTGACCAGTGATCTGGAACTTAGAGCCAAACTCACTTTGAATGGTGGCGATGGTGAGCACTTCACCTTTACCCTTTTCAAATAAGATCATGCCCATCGGCTTGCCGATATTTTCGCGAGTCACTTCTTGCATGACGCGACCACCAGCGGCATCCAGGGAGATGTTTACTGCTGGGCGTTGGTTTTGGTCAAAGCCAGCACTAGCATCGGTAATGCGATCACCACTGAAGATGACTGATTTTTTAAATACACCCAAGCGATTTTCACCAAAGCGGAAAGTATCCATGCCTGGAGGAGGGGTTTCGCCTAAGCTGATGGTAGACGCCAAGGGGTCAGCTAAGCGAGACTCTAGAGTTGCTGTGCGACCGATGATGTCTTTGGCACGAGCGGTATCTTGTACGCCAGGTAACTGCACCACAATGCGCTCAGCACCTTGTTGCTGAATCACCGGCTCTTTAACCGCTAATTCATTGACGCGCTTATTAAGGGTGATGATGTTTTGTTTGACGGCGTTATCTTGAATGGCCTTGAGAGCAGCTGGCTTAAATTCACCCACTAATTTAGGTAAAGAGCCATTGGATTTGATTAACCAAATGAGCTCAGGTTGCCCCGTTGTAAGTACTGCGCGCGCTTGATCTGCATCTTCGACATTGGCGAAGTTAATGGAGATAAAGTCAGCGCCACGTTCAATACCTTGATGCCTGATGCTCTTATCGCGTAATTGACTGCGAATATCGCCTGCCAAGGAAGTCACTTTTTTCTGGACTGCCCCCTTCATATCCACTTGCAAGAGGAAATAGACACCGCCACGCAAATCAAGGCCTAGTGGCATTGGTAATGCATTGATTGCACTTAACCAGCCCGGTGTATTGGACAGCAGGTTTAAGGCAACAGTGTAGTTGGGATCATTTTGATCTACATTTAATTTCTGCTGCAATAGATCGCGTGCGCGCAACTGAATGTCAGTGTTATTGAAGCGAACTTTGATCGAGCCTACATTGCCAGCGACTTCGAAGAAGAGACCGGTGTTACTAATGTTAGCTTCTGTAAGAATCTTTTCGACACGAGCCTGCGTTGCCAAATCAACCTTGATGGTTGGCTTGGCAGACGAGACTTGAACCGCTGGAGCCTCACCATAGAAATTGGGTAATGAATATAGTCCGCCGATCAGTAATGCAACGGCAATGACTAGATATTTCCAGAGAGGGTAGCGATTCATATTGAGATACTTTTAAACAAATAAATTAAGCAGACTTCAGAGTGCCTTTTGGCAATACTGTAGTGATGGCACCTTTTTGCATGTGCACTTCAGTGCCAGCAGAAATTTCAACGGTAACCACTTGGTCTTTCAATGCCGTTACTTTGCCCATGATGCCGCCAACAGTAACAACTTCATCGCCAACGCCTAATGACTCGAGCATTGCCTTAGTTTCTTTTTGACGCTTCATTTGTGGGCGAATCATGATGAAGTACAAAACTGCAAACATCAAAATCAAAGGGAGAAAGCTCATCAAGCCACTGGAATCTGCGCCCGCTGCAGGAGCTTGGGCAAAAGCGTTACTAATCCACATACAAAACCTCCGTTAATTACCAATTAAAAACTGCGATATTTTTCGACCTTTAAACCGATGGCCGTAACCCGCAATTCTAAACTGTGTGGGGCTTTGGAGGTGATTTACAGGGGGTTTTGCCCCCTGTAGGGCTATTAGTCCTGTCCAGGCTCAACACCACGCTGGCGATTGCTATGAAATTCCTCACGATAGGCGCTAAAGCGGTCTTTGCTGAGAGCCTCGCGGACCTCAGTCATCAGCTGGAGGTAGTAGGACAGGTTATGAATGGTGTTTAGCTGGGACCCTAGGATCTCATTCGCCTTTTGGAGGTGATTTAAATAGGATCTGGTGAAGTTTTGGCAGGTATAGCAGGCGCAGGTAGGGTCTACTGGGCGATCATCGTCCTTGTACCCAGAATTACGGAGCTTTAGGTCGCCAAAGCGGGTAAAGAGCCAGCCATTGCGGGCGTTGCGGGTTGGCATCACGCAATCAAACATATCAATGCCTAGGCTAACGCCCAATATCAGATCTTCTGGAGTGCCAACGCCCATTAAATAATGAGGCATAAGTTCTGGCAATTTGGGTGCAGTGAAATTGAGAATCCGCTCAAACTCGGGTTTAGGCTCTCCAACTGATAAGCCACCAATAGCAATCCCATCAAAACCTTGCTGACTTACGGCATCTAAAGAAAATTCACGAAGATTCTCAAACATGCCGCCTTGGACAATGCCAAAGAGTCCATTTCCAGTATTGAGCTCTCGGAAACGCTTAAGGGAGCGATCACCCCAACGCAAAGACATTTCTAGTGATGCACGAGCTGTTTTTTCAGAGGTGGGTTGACCTTTGATTTCATAAGGAGTGCATTCATCAAACTGCATCGCGATATCGCTATTGAGAACCGCCTGAATTTCCATTGACACTTCTGGAGACATAAATAATTTGTCGCCATTGATTGGAGATGCAAAAGTCACACCCTCTTCAGAGATCTTGCGCAACGCGCCCAAACTAAATACCTGAAAGCCACCAGAGTCAGTGAGGATTGGTTTGTCCCAACCCATAAAACGATGCAAGCCACCATGTTTTTTAATCACATCTAATCCTGGTCTTAGCCAGAGATGAAAAGTGTTTCCCAAAATAATTTGTGCCTTGGCTTCATTCAAATCACGCGGTGTCATTGCCTTGACGGTGCCATACGTTCCCACGGGCATGAAGATTGGTGTTTGCACGCTGCCATGTGGAAGGTCAAGCTGACCAAGGCGAGCTGGGCTTTGCGAGTCGCGCGCCAGGATATTGAAGTGAACAGGTTTGGTCATAACTTTGGATTCTCGAGTCGACATAGAAACATCGCATCTCCATAGCTGAAGAAACGATACTTCTGATGAATGGCATGTTGATAAGCGGCGCGAATGTTTTCCATTCCCGCAAAAGCACTGACCAACATTAATAAGGTAGATTTTGGCAGATGAAAGTTGGTTAACAAACAATCTATGGTTTTAAATTGGTAGCCGGGGGTAATAAAGAGATTGGTCTCGCCGCTATTTTGCCCGCTAGCAGCCTGGCTCTCTAGTGCGCGCAGACTGGTAGTGCCTACCGCAACAACTTTGCCACCATTTTTCTTGGTAGTCTCAATAGCTTCTAATGTCTCATTGGGGATAGAGAACCATTCGTAATGCATCTTATGTTTTGAAAGATCTTCTTCGCGAACAGGAGTAAATGTTCCTGCACCGACATGAAGTGTGACGGTTGCGTGATTTACACCAGCATCCTTTAGCTTTTGCAAAATTGCTTCATCAAAATGTAAGCCTGCTGTTGGGGCAGCTACCGCCCCTGGATTTTTGGCAACTACCGTTTGATAACGCTGCGCATCTTCACCATCGGGTTGATGCTCAATATAGGGGGGCAATGGGAGCTCACCAAAACGTTCAAGCAAGGAAAACACATTCTCAGGAAAGCGCACCTCGTAAAAACGTCCGTCATACCCAATCATCTCTACAGGAAAGGTTTCGCCAGCCTGATTGTGAATATGAACAGTGGTTCCAGTCTTGGGTACCTTGGAGGCTCTAATTTGCACCCAAACCTGCTTTTCACCGCTAATTCGTTCAATGAGCAGTTCCACGTTCCCGCCAGTCTCCTTTTTGCCGTGTAAGCGCGCAGGAATAACCTTGGTGTCATTAAAGACTAATAAGTCCCGGGGCTGAACAATGCTCAGAATGTCCTTAAACTGTCGATCTACCAATTGGACGTGATTTGGCCCATCAGCCTTGACCTCTAAGAGGCGGCTATCGGTTCTATTCGCCAAGGGATGTTGGGCGATTAGCTCGGGTGGGAGTTCGTAATTAAAGTCGGAGAGTTGCATAGCATTACCATCAGGTATTAGATTTTAACGATGACTACTAAACAAGCGCCAAGCACACTCCAAAAGATGGGTTTAGATACCCCTATGGCCCTTGCTTTGCACTTGCCATCCCGTTACGAGGATGAGACCGAGCTGCTCACTATCGAGGAGGCAATACATCAGGGTCGATTTAACTCCGCTCAGACTCAAGGTGCAGTTATTCGTAATCAGGTCTTATTTAGACCCAGAAGGCAGATGATAGTCACTATTGAGGATGAAACTGAAACCTTAAATCTGCGTTTCCTGAACTTCTATCCTAGCCAGCAAAAACAAATGGCTGTTGGGGTCAATATTCGAGTCCGCGGTGAAGTGCGTGAAGGTTTTCAGGGTCCAGAGATGGTGCACCCTACGGTGAGAGCTGTCGCTCCAGATGCACCTTTGCCCGTTAGTCTGACTCCAGTTTATCCAGCAAGTGTTGGAGTCTCGCAAACCATTATTCGTAAGGCAGTGACACAAGCCTTGCGTGAACCAAGTCTGCAAGATAGTTTGGCTGAGTTCTTGCCCAAAGAACTGATGGCAGAGTTGCTACCAAGTCATGATTGGCCAAACTTGCAAGCGGCGATTACCTATTTGCATCAACCACCTGCTGATGCAAATACCCAAGCATTGCTAGAGCGTACTCATCCTGCTTGGCGTCGAGTGCAGTTTGAGGAACTCCTTGCTCAGCAAATTTCGTTAAAGCGTGCCCATGCGATTCGTCGGGAGCGGCATGCACCAAGCTTTCCAAGGGCAAAGAAACAAAGCTTTGAAGAGGGTTTGTTAAAGGCATTACCTTTTAAATTAACTAATGCTCAAGATCGTGTTTGGTCTGAAATTAGTAATGATCTTTCTCAATCATTTCCGATGAATCGCCTTCTACAAGGAGATGTGGGTAGCGGCAAGACCGTAGTGGCTGCTTTAGCTGCGGCGCGGGTGATGGATCATGGTTATCAAGCAGCCATCATGGCGCCTACGGAGATCTTGGCTGAGCAGCACTACCTCAAAATGAAAGAATGGTTTGAACCTTTGGGGGTAATAATCGCTTGGCTGTCAGGGAGTCTGAAAGCCAAAGAAAAAAGACTGGCACAAGAGGTGATTGAGAATGGACAAGCCCAACTCATTATTGGTACACATGCCTTGATTCAGGAGAATGTCAGTTTTGCCAGGTTGGGTTTAGCGGTGATTGATGAGCAACATCGCTTTGGAGTGAGGCAGCGTTTAGAGATTCAGCAACGTGTTGGTTCGGAATTATTTTACTGTCATCAACTGATGATGTCTGCCACCCCAATACCGCGCACTTTAGCGATGACCTACTATGCAGACTTAGATGTCTCTGTTATCGATGAGTTACCTCCCGGTCGAAAACCGATTGCTACCAAGGTAGTTAAAGCCAGTCGCCGTGATGAGGTGATCGGTGGTTTGCAAAGTTGGTTGTCTAAGGGGTTGCAAGCGTACTGGGTTTGCCCTCTCATTGAAGAGTCTGAAGTGCTGCAATTGCAAACAGCAGTTGAGAGCTTCGAGCAACTGACGCAGGCTTTACCTGACTTCAAGGTTGGCCTGGTACATGGCAGATTAAAAGCAGAAGAAAAAGCGGCAGTCATGGCTGCCTTCAAGGCAAACGAGATTCAGCTCTTAGTGGCTACTACGGTAATTGAGGTTGGGGTAGACGTACCTAATGCGGCGTTAATGGTGATTGAGCATGCTGAGCGTTTTGGTTATGCCCAGATTCATCAATTACGCGGGCGCGTGGGTAGAGGGTCTGCGGATTCGGTCTGTATTTTGATGTATGCCGAACCACTTTCAATGGCCGCCAAGGAGCGTCTACAAACTTTACGTGAGACCTCAGATGGTTTTGTGATTGCTGAGCGAGATTTATCACTGCGTGGTCCGGGTGAATTATTGGGCGCAAAGCAATCAGGGGATGCGATGTTGCGCTTTGTTGATTTGCAACGCGACGCCTGGTTAATTGAGTTGGCTCAACAGGCGGCTGAGCGCTTACTCGCTGAGCATGCAGATCTGGTAGAGCGTCATTTAGAGCGCTGGCTCGGATCTCGAGCTGAATTTCTGAAGGCCTGATAATTACCTTATGAATTTAAAAGATCGTTTTATTTCTTACGGGTACCTAATCAGGCTAGATAAGCCAATTGGTACGCTATTACTGTTATGGCCTACGCTCTGGGCTCTTTGGTTGGCAAGCAGTGGCGTGCCTGATTTATCCATTTTGCTGATCTTTACGGTTGGTACTTTTTTGATGCGTAGTGCGGGCTGCGCAATCAACGATTATGCTGATCGTGATTTTGATCGGCATGTTAAGCGGACTCAAGGTCGCCCAGTCACGAGTGGAAAAATCTCCGGCAAAGAGGCTGTAGCCGTAGCTGGTGTTTTGGCACTACTCGCCTTTTTACTCATTCAGCCCCTGAACCTATTTACAAAGCAGTTGTCCGTGCTTGCTTTAATAGTAGCCTTCGTCTATCCCTTTACTAAACGCTTTTTTGTCATGCCTCAAGCTGTCTTGGGTATTGCCTTTGGCTTTGGCATTCCGATGGCGTATGCGGCTATTTTGGATTTCATCCCCCTAGAGGCTTGGTTCTTATTTATTGGGAACATCTTTTGGGCGATTGCTTATGACACCGCTTATGCCATGGTTGATCGCGATGATGATCTGCGCCTAGGGTTGAGAACATCGGCCATTACTTTTGGTCAGTACGATGTCGTCGCTATAGCAATAAGCTACGGGATGCTTTTTCTGAGTCAGCTATGGGTGGCGCAATTAGCCAGCTTAAGCAATTATTATTTAGTGGGTTGGTTCGCTGCATTGGCTTGCGCAATCTATCACTTGAAGTTGGTTTCAACTCGCAATAGAGATAATTGCTTTAAAGCATTCCGCCATAACAACTGGTTAGGCGGATTTTTATTTATAGGAATTGTGCTGGGTTTAGGTATTAACTAACTCTGGCCGAGTTCATCGCCCATCGTTTTGCCACGCTGACTGGCTGCATCAATCGCTTTTTCTAAAATTTCATGCCAACCTTGTTGTTTCATGACATCTAGAGCGGCAGCAGTGGTTCCACCCTTTGAAGTGACTCTCTCGCGGAGAACGCCAGCGTGTTCATCAGAGTTATGGGCGAGCTGTGTAGCACCCTCAAGAGTGGCATAAGCCAGCTTGCGAGCCGTCTCTGAATCAAGACCGAGCTTCTCTCCAGCAGATTGCATTGCCTCTAGAAATGCAAAGACATAGGCTGGGCCACTACCAGAAACAGCAGTTACTGCATCCATCAATTTTTCTTCATTTACCCAAACGGTTTGACCTACCGCATTACAAATGGTTTCAGCTAAGGCGCGGTCAGATTGATCTACAGCTGTATCTGCAAAAAGACCGGTAATCCCTTTACCAATTAAGGCTGGAGTATTGGGCATAGCGCGCACACAGCGTGTGTGATCAAGCCAGCGACTCATATCTTTTAGGCGAATACCGGCAGCGATGCTCAGAATGAGTGGGCCGGGAGCGCTAGCATGCTTAAGTTTAGATGCCAAACCTTTGGCGACGACATTGAAGTCTTGGGGTTTGATCGCCATGACAAGCACATTATTTTTAGAGAAGTCAAAAGCGATATGTTCTAAAGCGCTAATGCCTTGAACGCCAAAATCTTCGTGCAGCTTGAGGGCGGTTGTAGCATTTGCTTCTACAACAGAGATTTGATTGGATTCGAATCCACTAGCAAGAAGGCCGCTAATGAGGGCGCGCCCCATATTGCCGCCACCAATAAAGATGATGTGCGCATTGCTATTGTTTTGTGCGATTTTGTTTGTGCTCATTTGCTAATCTTATCGCGCTTCCCGAAAATGGCTGTACCAACGCGAACTACAGTGCTGCCTTCAGCGATGGCGGCCTCTAAATCATCGGACATGCCCATCGAAAGGGTGTCAAAGAACTGGTAACCAAGTTCAGTGAAATGGCTGGCCTGTATGCGCTTGAAACAATCTTGTACGGCTGCAAAAGCCTGGCGTTGCAAGACGGGGTCTGGATTAGGTGCGGGAATAGCCATCAAGCCCCGCAGAACTAAGTTTGGCAAAGAGGTAATAGCGTTACAGAGTTCTTCAACTTCAACCAGGGAAATGCCGCTTTTGCTCTCTTCCTCGCTAACATTGATTTGTACGCAAACCATCAATGGCGGTAAATCTGGAAACTCGCCACGTTGGGCGGATAGGCGTTCTGCAATTTTGAGGCGGTCCACACTATGAACCCAATCGAAGTGTTGGGCTACTTCTCTGGTTTTATTGCTCTGCAAAGGTCCAATGAAATGCCAGTTCAACCAGGGGCGTAATTTAGCTAGCTTCTCAATTTTTTCAACGGCCTCTTGCACATAGTTTTCGCCAAAGGCTGATTGACCAGCATGCATAGCTTCCTCAACTGCAGAAGCTGGAAAGGTTTTGCTAACGGCTAAAAGTTCAATATCTTCCGGCTCACGCTTTGCTGCTAGGGCAGCAAGTTCAATCCTTGCTCTAACTTGCATCAGATTGACAACAATGGAATTCATGAGGCCTTAGAAGATTTGCTAAGTAATTGATCTACGATTTCAATCCAATGCACTACTGGGGTGTCTTCTTGCTGCAGATGGGTGATGCAGCCAATGTTTCCAGAAACAATGACCTCTGCACCAGATTCCTCGCAGGCGGCATTTAAGTGGGTTAACTTATTTTTACGAAGTTGCTCAGAGAGTTCTGGTTGAGTAACAGAGTAAGTGCCTGCAGAGCCGCAGCAAAGATGGCTGTCCGCACATAAACGCACACCAATACCGATACTAGAAAGTAAGCCCTCAACCTTGCCGCGAATTTGTTGGCCGTGTTGCAAGGTGCAAGGCGGGTGATATACGACGCCTGGTTTTGGATCTGTACCTACCAGCTGCACCAGCTCATTTTGCAAGGAAGGTAGTATTTCAGAAATATCTTTGGTCAGCTCTGAAATCTTTTTCGCTTTGGCTGCGTAGATGGGATCATTTGCAAAGAGATGGCCATAGTCCTTCACCATCACACCACAACCAGATGCAGTCATGACAATGGCTTCTACACCACTTTCAACCAAAGGCCACCACGCATCAATATTTTGCTTGGCATTATCTAAACCGCCAGCTTGATCATTAAGGTGATAGCGTAGTGCTCCACAGCAAGTGGCATTGGGCGCACTAATCATTTGAATCTTTAACGCGTTAAGCACACGTGCTGTTGCTGAATTGATATTTGGGAGCATGCCAGGCTGTACGCAACCTTCGAGTAAAACCATTTTGCGCTGATGGGTTGTAGTAGGTCTTGCGTAAGCATCAGTGGAATCGGCCAGTGCTTTATTAACAGTTAGCGGAATCTTGCGCTTGATGCCGCTTGGCATTAACGGACGCACTAAGCGACCTAGGGTCATAGCCGTATTAAATAAAGCAGGCTTAGTTAAACCTTCTTTTAGGGCCCAACGGGTCAAGCGTTGGCCGATTGGGCGCTCAGGCGTATTTTCTTCTGCCCACTTGCGACCAATGTCTATTAAGTTGCCGTATTGAACACCGCTCGGGCAAGTACTCTCGCAATTGCGACAAGTTAAACAGCGATCTAAATGCAGGCGAGTCTTTTCAGTGGGTGCCTGCCCTTCTGCGATCTGCTTAATCAGATAGATGCGTCCGCGAGGCCCATCTAACTCATCACCTAGTATTTGATAGGTAGGGCAGGTGGCCGTACAAAAACCACAGTGAACACATTTGCCCAGAATGCGGGCTGCCTCGATACCTTCCGGTGTGTTGGCAAATTGAGGAGCGAGTTGAGTTTGCATAGAAATACTTATGGAAGGCGTTTAGTAGCGAATACACCTGCAGGATCAAAAGCTGATCTCAGGCGTTCTTGCACTGCCTCAAGGGCAAAGGAGTGAGCTTGCTCGGATAGCAAGGTAAAGCGCTGATTGCTAGGATCTACATTGGCACCCTGTTTAAAGCGAGTTGCATGTCCGCCATGGGAATTAGCAATGGCCTTGATGGCTTTAAAGGTAGCATCATCGCCAGGCGCTGTAATCCAACGTTGTTGACCATGCCACTCTAGAACAATTTCATCTGAGGCACCACTGATAGTAATTGGCCCACTGGCTGCAGGGAGTGCTAAGCGATAAAGCGTTTGATCGGCACCTAGATTGGCAAATGCAGAAAGTTTTTGCTCACGTAAATCATTCCAGAAATGTTCTGCGGTTTCAGGATTAACCTCAGTAGCCATAACCAAAGAACTCATGAGAGGAATTGCGGCTTTAACCGCGGCTGCGGCACCCGCAAGACGGAAAGTTAACTCTCCATCGCCGCCTGTAGTGGAGCCAATCCAGCAGCTTGCAGATAAAGGTAGTGGCTGTCCAGCCCATTCATTCAATATCTTGAGGGCTTTCTCTTGGGAGATCTGGCACCGTAAGGTTGCGGTCGCCGCAGGTTTAGGTAAGACCTTGACTGAGGCTTCTAACAAAAGAGCAAGCGTTCCCAAAGAGCCGGGCAGTAAACGAGAGACGTCATATCCCGCTACGTTCTTCATGACCTTACCGCCAAAGGAAAGATCTTGGCCTTTGCCATCAATAATGCGAGCACCCAATACAAAGTCACGGAAGTTGCCCACAGCAATGCGCCCTGGGCCAGCAAGTCCGGCGGCAATTGCACCACCAAAGGTTGCATGTTCACCAAAGTGTGGTGGTTCAAAAGCAAACACCTGATTCTTTTCTTTTAGAGCTGCTTCAATTTCTTTTAGCGGAGTGCCTGCGCAGGCGGTGATGACTAATTCTTCTGGCTGATACTCCAAAATACCGGAGTAAGTACGTGTATCTAGCTTGGTATAGCTATTCGGATTGCCATACCAAGCTTTAGTGCCACCGCCTTCAATCGAGAGCGGGGTTTTATTCTTTGCTGCATTGAGAATTTGCTCTTGGAATGCATTAATTTGTGAATGGGAGTGACTCATCAGAAGCGCTCCAATTCTGGGTGAGGCAATTGGCCGCCGCTAATACGCATACGACCATATTCTGCGCAGCGACTCAAAGTCGGAATAGCTTTGTCTGGGTTGAGTAATTTTTCTGGATCAAAGGCGCTCTTCACGCCCCAGAAAGATTCGCGCTCACCTTCACCAAACTGAACACACATCGAATTAATTTTTTCAATGCCAACACCATGCTCACCAGTGATGGTGCCGCCAAGCTCAACACAGGCTTCTAATATTTCAGTGCCGAATTCTTCTGCGCGATGCCATTCGTCTTGATCGGCACCATTAAATAAAATCAATGGATGCATATTGCCGTCACCCGCATGGAAAACATTTAAACAACCAAGGCCGTACTTTTCTTCCATGCCCTGAATGCGCTTGAGGAGCGTAGCAATATGGCGGCGCGGAATAGTGCCATCCATACAGTAGTAATCAGCTGCCAGCCGACCTGCAGCAGGGAAGGCGTTCTTGCGCCCACTCCAAAACTTTAAACGCTCGCTTTCATCTTTGGAGATCTGAATGCCACTAGCACCAGATTCTTCGAGTACTTTAGTCATGCGTTCAATTTCTTCGGCTACTTCTTCAGGGGTGCCATCAGATTCGCAGAGCAAAATAGCTGCAGCGTCTAAGTCATAGCCAGCATGTACAAACTCTTCTACAGCGCGGGTAGTAGCCTTGTCCATCATTTCAAGACCGGCAGGAATAATGCCAGCAGCAATAATGGCGGCAACTGCATTACCACCCTTTTCAATGTCATCAAAACTCGCCATGATGACACGTGCTAATTTTGGTTTAGCAACCAATTTGACCGTAACTTCAGTCACAACAGCTAGCATGCCCTCGCTGCCCATCATGATGGCTAATAAATCAAGGCCTGGTGCATCGGGTGCTAGGCCGCCAAATTCAACAATCTCACCATTCATGAGGATTGCACGCACGCGAAGAACGTTGTGCAGAGTAAGCCCATATTTAAGACAGTGCACACCACCGGAGTTTTCATTGACGTTGCCACCAATTGAACAGGCAATCTGAGAGGAGGGGTCTGGAGCGTAATACAAGCCAAGATGGGCAACTGCTTCAGAAATAGCAAGATTGCGCACGCCAGGTTGAACAACTGCAGTGCGGGTAAATGGATCAATACTGATAATTTTCTTGAGCTTGGCTAATGACAGTACCAACCCCTGAGAAATAGGCATTGCACCACCCGAGAGACCAGTTCCCGATCCGCGAGGCACTACGGGGATTTGCATTGCATAGCAAATCTTCAAAATTTGGGTAACTTGCCCTTCTGTTTCTGGCAGAGCTACTGCCAAAGGCATCCGACGGTAAGCGGCCAGACCATCACATTCATAGGGAATGGTGTCTTCTGGCTCCCATAGAAGGGCATGTTCCGGCAGGATTGGGCGCAAGGCCGCAACCAATTTGGACTGAAGGGCGCTAATAGCGGCTAATTCGGGGGGTGGGGTCACCATATTCATAAGAATCATTTTAGCCATTTACCTATAATTAAGCTTATGGGAAATCGACTATCAAAAATCGCCACTAGAACCGGTGACGCAGGAATGACGGGCTTGGGTGACGGAAGTCGCGTAGAGAAGGATCACCTTCGGGTCTGCGCCATGGGCGATATCGATGAGCTGAACTCAGAAATCGGGGTTTTAATGACTGAGGAGATCCCAGCGAGCATTTCTGCTGAATTACAGGAGCTTTTTCTGCAGGTGCAGCATGATTTATTCGATTTAGGGGGTGAACTTTGCATCCCTAATTACAAACTGCTCAATCCTGAGCATGTAGCGCAGCTAGATGTTTGGCTCGAAAAATACAACAAACAATTACCCCCTTTGACTGAATTCATTTTGCCGGGCGGGACTCGCGCTGCCGCTCAAGCGCATGTTTGTCGCACCGTATGTCGCAGGGCAGAGCGTTCGATTGTTCGCTTGGGTTGGGAAGAGCCTTTATATGATTCCCCTCGTCAATATGTCAACCGCCTATCTGATTTGCTCTTTGTGCTTGCACGTATTTTGAATCGTGCGGCTGGCGGTTCGGATGTGTTGTGGAAGCATGAAAAAAAAGAGACTAAATAAATTAGTCTCTTTTATTAGTAGTACTTAAAAAATACTGCAGTATTACTTTTTCTTGCTTCTACGTTTCTTAACGGCTGTAGCTAGACGCTCTAGTACCTTCACAGAGTCATCCCAGTTGATGCAGGCATCCGTAATGCTCTTGCCGTATTCCAATTTACTTGGGTCATCTTTTCCTGGCGTAAATTTCTGAGCACCATCATTTAAATGACTCTCAACCATCACGCCAAAAATCTGGTGTGAGCCAGACTCAATTTGCTGCGCCACATCGTCAGCAACCACAATCTGACGCTCATGCTTCTTACTTGAATTGGCATGGGATAAATCAACCATCAAACTGGCTGGAAGCTTGGCTGCCTCTAGCTCAGAGCAGGCCGCTTGCACAAACTGAGCTTCATAGTTTGGCTCTTTGCCACCACGCAAAATCACGTGGCAATCTTTATTGCCTTTAGTTTCCACAACCGATACTTGACCATTTTTATGAACGGATAAGAAATGATGAGGGCGACCTGCTGCTTGAATCGCATCGGTAGCAATTTTGATGTTGCCATCAGTACCGTTCTTAAATCCGATAGGTGCGGATAGGCCAGATGCAAGTTCGCGGTGAACTTGGCTCTCAGTAGTACGCGCACCAATAGCACCCCATGAAATCAGATCCGCAATATATTGCGGAGAAATCACATCTAAGAATTCGCTACCAGCAGGCATGCCAAGGCGATTAATTTCCATTAGCACTTGGCGCGCAAGGCGAAGACCTTCTTCGATGCGATAGCTTTCATCCAGATACGGGTCGTTAATCAAACCCTTCCAGCCAATAGTAGTGCGTGGCTTTTCAAAATACACGCGCATCACAATTTCTAATTCACCAGCAAAACGCTCGCGCTCAGCTAAGAGGCGTTGGCAATATTCCAACGCTGCTTTTGGGTCATGAATGGAGCATGGTCCGATGATCACGAGTAAGCGGTCATCTTTGCCATGAATAATGTCGCGGATCTTTTTGCGAGTGTTGCTGATCAACGCTTCAGTAGGTGTTCCAGAAATCGGAAAGAAACGGATTAAATGCTCTGGCGGAGGCAGAACAGAAATGTTGTCAATGCGTTGATCGTCAGTATCTGAAGTCTTGTCGACAGCAGAGTACCAATTGGCGGGATTCGTATTTTGTTGGCTCATCCAGCTATTTTAAGCCGTAATTAGCCAGTATTAGGCAGTCCCACCCACAGTCAGGCTATCAATCCTCAGGGTAGGCTGCCCAACCCCGACTGGAACACTTTGCCCTTCCTTGCCACAAACCCCAACCCCACCGTCTAATTTCAGATCATTTCCGATCATAGAAACCTGTTTTAGGGATTCTGGCCCGCTACCAATAATGGTCGCGCCTTTGACGGGATATTGAATTTTGCCGTTCTCAACCCAGTAGGCCTCTGAAGCAGAAAACACAAATTTGCCACTAGTGATATCAACCTGACCACCACCAAAGTTCACTGCGTATAAACCGCGCTTGATGCTGGCGACAATTTCTTGAGGATCCTCTTTACCGGCCAACATATAGGTATTTGTCATGCGCGGCATTGGCAGCGAAGCAAAACTTTCACGGCGACCATTGCCGGTGAGGGGCATATTCATGAGTCGGGCATTCAGGCTGTCCTGAATGTAACCTTTCAATATGCCGTCTTCAATTAAGGTGGTGCATTGAGTGGGAGTACCTTCGTCATCGATATTCAGAGAGCCTCTGCGTCCAGATAAAGTTCCATCATCCACAACGGTGACACCTTTAGCTGCAACACGTTGTCCAATGCGACCAGCAAAAGCAGAGGATCCTTTGCGATTAAAGTCACCTTCGAGACCATGACCTACTGCCTCATGCAATAGAACGCCAGGCCAGCCTGGTCCCATTACAACTGTCATTGGACCAGCAGGCGCTGGGCGCGATTCCAGATTTATTAGGGCTCCGTCAACAGCCTCATCGACATAGCGATTAATCAAATCAGTATTAAAGTAAAGATAGTCATGACGTGCACCGCCGCCAGAAGAGCCTGATTCACGTCGACCATTCTGTTCTGCAATAACGTGTACCGAAACGCGTACTAGTGGGCGTACATCTGCCGCTAATAAGCCGTCTGCACGCACAACCAATACAACATCAAATTCCCCAGCCAGACTGGCCATCACTTGGATGATCCGTGGGTCACGTGCTTTAGCGCGACGTTCTATGCTTTCCAGAAGCGCGATTTTTTCTTTGGGCTCAAGAGAATCTAAAGGATTCACATCCGAGTAGAGCTTATTGGATACGGGGTTAAACAGCTTGCTTGCAACCGCTTGCTTGCCACCCTCTGGCCCAATTACTCGAGTAGCTTTGGCTGCTTTATTTAATGCTTCTAAATTAATCTCATCCGAATAAGCGAAAGCCGTCTTATCGCCATAGATAGCGCGCACACCAACGCCTTGATCAATATTAAAGCTGCCGGATTTAACGATACCCTCTTCAAGACTCCAACTTTCACTCCGAGTATGTTGGAAGTAAAGATCTGCATCATCAAGGCGATGAGCAAATAGGTTGCCAAAGGTGCCGTGCAAATCTTGCTCGGATAAGCCGGTTGGTTCGAGCAAAATAGATTTGGCTAGTTTGATGAGGTCTGCTTGCTTTTTGGCTTTGGTCCAATTGGCGGGGAATAGTGCTTCTGGTGCATTCATGTGATTCAGCAAATCTTTCTTTAAAGCGTGCGATGCGTAAGTGCGGGTAACTTAGAGCGTACCTCGTTTAATTTATCTTTGCACAAAACCCCAGAAATAAAGCCTTCCCCCTCAGGGAGGTTAGCCAAGATGCTGCCCCAAGGGTCAATCAACATACTGTTGCCCCAAGTGCGACGTTGATTTTGATGAATGCCGCCTTGGGCAGATGCTAATACGTAACATTGGTTTTCGATAGCGCGAGCACGCAAGAGGATTTCCCAATGGTCCTTGCCGGTTGTATAGGTAAAAGCCGCAGGGATGATATGGCAATCTACCTGTCCAAGGGCGCGATAGAGCTCTGGGAAGCGCAGGTCATAGCAAATACTTAAACCAAAGGTCCAATCATTTCCGCCAATTGAAATTTTTAAGAGGCCCGGCGCATTGCCAGCCTCAATTGTTTCGGATTCTTGATAACGCTCAGTGGCTGTTTGAAAACCAAATAAATGAATTTTGTCGTAACGAGAAATTTGCTCACCGGCAGGATTAAAGACGAGGGTTGTATTGAGTACTTTATTGGGATCTTTTGCTTCCAGCGGAATAGTGCCTGCCACTAGGTAAATATTATTTTGTTTTGCAATATCCGAAAGTTGTTCTTGGATGGGGCCGTTTCCAATACTTTCGCGGGCCCGTACTTTATCGGTGTCCTTAAGGCCCATTAAGCAAAAATACTCTGGCAAGACGGCTAGTTGTGCGCCTTCAGTTGTAGCTGCAGCGATGAGTCTGCTTGCTATAGATAGATTCTCCTGTACATCAGGGGTAGAGACCATCTGAATGGATGCAATCTTGAGATCGGCGCTGCTTGCTGATGGGCTCATGATGATTTAGTTAGCAATTTTATTGGAGTTGCCTGAATTGGTTGGGTTACTTTGTGGTCCAGAGTTAGTGCTGTTTGGCTTGCTTTGTTCTTTTAACAAGTCTTTGCTGCGAATAGTGTCTAATGTTTTCGAGTCAATTGGCTGACCCTTTTGATCAAGGGGAATCACTTCTGGATCATCCCAAGAGCCCTGGACCAGATAGTCTGATTGGAGATTTCGGTTAATTTGACTCGTAATTAAGTACTGCCCAACCAATGCGCCCAGACCTACGATGGGATTAATAGCAAAGGCAGCCAATGAGCCGGCTGTTGCATCAATTGTTGGGAATATAGTGACACGTAAATCTTGCGTTTGTTTGGGGATATTGATTTGTCCATTCATGGCAACCCGTGCTTGGTCTAAACCCATTGTGAATTGTTTTGTTTGAGCAACTCCAGAGCTAATATCAAAAGAAGCATCAATCGAATTAAACGGAGTTCCCTTAGTCACAATATTGCCCACGCTTCCCTTGAGGTCCAAAGTAGCAAATCTAAACAAACTTTGTAGACTGAGAACATCCAGTAGCTTAGCGCCGCTAGTATTCACCTCTAACAGGCGACCTTTTTCAAGATTCAAAGTTACCTTACCGGCTAGAGTGTCATATTGAGGTGTGAAAGGAGTGCCATCCCACTCCACGTTACTTGTGAGTTTGCCCTGGCCACCTTCGACTGATTTTTGGCTGGTCCAATGTCCAATAATTTGACCAGCATCCTTAATGTCTAAATCAACATTCACCGTTGTGTGCTCAGCTTGATTCTGAGCAGCACCAACCCAGCGACCAGTCAAAACAGAGCTACCTTGGGGGTTATTAAATTGAATGGAATCCATATTGAGGACGTTGTTATTTGTCCTAGTTTTAATTTTCACCTGACCAAGTTGAGCCTTGCCCCAGTTGAAGTCATCAATAGCTAAGTCAATACTGGGAATGGAGTCAGGATTAACCGCAGTTTTGACAGGAAGATTTTTTGAGGCTGGCTTTTTGACCTCAATTGGAGCGCTGACTTTCTCGGGAAACTTGAGTCGTGCTAAGCGCCCACTAATTAAACCGCTTGGTTGTGACTTATTGGGTTCTGTATATTGCAGTTGACCGGCGATGGAGGGTGAATTAATGCGCATTTGCCAAGCAGCATTTTTATTGCTTGCTGAAAAATTCAGATCCTGCCAATTGCGCTCAAACAAAATGACTTTTTTTACTTGGGCGGCAATTTGAATGTTGCTTGGATTGTTTTCTTCTGCTTTAGAGGCGCCTTTTTTCTTTTGGCTTCCTAAAAAATCTTGCCATATATCGAGATTAAGTTCTGCACTTGCAAGATTGAGTTGAAATCCTTGAGTCGGTGGGACTGCGGCAGTGCCAATACCTACCGCATGACGAAGAGTGTCATCACTGCCAAGCTCACCTTGAATAAAGTAGGTATCACCAATTTTTCCATCCCATGTAAACCGACTGGGGGCGGAGGGTGATTTCGCAAAGGACTTCAGAGTTAATTGGCCTGACATGGGTGTCCCCGACTGTTTTTTCGCGGGGGCTGGTGCTGAACTAGCCCAATCACGCATATCAATCTTGAGATTGGTTTCGCTATTGCCTTTATTAAAATGAATGGCACCCTCATACCTTGCTATGCCGCTCATTGCTTGCAAAATCGGCGCCACCTGAACCGATGCATCTTTTGCAAAGTAGTCTCTAATAAAGCTAGCGCTAATATCGCCTGAGATGTTGTAGCTCTGGCCGCCTTGATTTGGCGTTGCGCTTGAAATCTTAATAGCGCCACCTAGGAAATTAGCGGTGATATCTTCGAATTCAGGATTGATCTCGGTTATACGAATCTTTCCTTTGAGGTTATCCAGAGGAGGCAAGTCATCCCACTGGACTCTGTTGCCAGGAAAACTTAATTGAATGTCAGTTTTGGTGTCTTCATTCCCTGATAGGGGAATGCTAAGAGCCAAATTGAGCTTGGTGGGTCCTGTAACCTTTAGATTGCGCTCAAGCGCAACCTGCTTTTTACCAACAGGTGAGGCAAATAGATATTCAAGCAGTTGTGGGGCGTCACCTTGAGCCTCACCATTTACTGTCAGAAGTAATTGTTTTGCGCTCACACTAGGAATTTCTGCATGAAATTTGCTTAGTGCAACTTGTTTGTAGTTTGCTTGATCAATGTCTACCGTAAAGTTGGCATTCTGCATATTGATCATGCCATTTACTTTATTGAATGCGGGCCAGATGCCTTGTGCGGTAGATGAGCTTGGCACTGGGCTGAAAGTAGCGTCAGTAACAGGAAGTTTGAGGCTAAATTCTACGGTACCCGATTTGGGGAAGGGCACTTCATTAGGATCACCTTTAATATGCAAGCTACCATTTTTGATGATGCCTGCATCAAAGGCTTTACTTAAATAGGATTTGGCATCACCACCCATGCCAACGGGTAAATAACGATAGGCAGTTTTGAGGTCAGCATGAGCAAAATTCATGTCCAGGTTCATGAAGTCAGGATTTTTACCTTCACCAATGATGTAATTGAGATTGAGCGTGGTTGAAATCTCAGAATTACTAAGCGCCAACTGCTTTGCATTAACGACCCAATTCCCTTTTTGTTTTGCCCAAGAAATTTGACCATTGGCTTGATCAAGCTTGATTTTTGGATCAACCAATAGGTCCTTAACCTCGAGCTCTAGATCGCTGGATTTAATCGAGAAGCTGCCCTTGTTTTGGTCGGCAGAAAGGAAGCCAGACAGTTTGGATACTGAAGGCATAGCTTTATTGATGCCAACAAAGCTGAGGTCGATGAGTTTTCCGCTCACAGTAAAGTCTACTTTGTTCGACTTGAACCAGCCGCCGGGAATATTGAGGGCAGATAAGGGTGATTTACTTTCAGACCAATTGATATCGAGATCTTGTAACTCACCATCAGCTTGTGAGGCTTTAATCCACTGATGAACTTTTTTAGATAGCGGTAGGTTGAGGGCAAATAATGCAACATCTTCAACCGAAATCTTTGGCGATGAAAAACCAAACTCTTTAATTTCCCCGTCTCCTGCTGGTGGTCTCCAGCGGAAAGTCATTGGGCTTAAATTCTCGAGGGGGGTAGATGCTGGACTCTCAATATCACGCCAGGCAAATGTCTTGGTAGTAACAGATATCAATCCATTATCAGTTTCTTGAACCAGGTTGGTTTCTAGCCTTCCAAGAGAAATAGCATCTTCATCTTTAGATAGTTGAATAGTTAAACGATCAGCAGCAAGATAAATTTCTCCGCCATCAGGTTTGCCGTTGTCAATTTTTAATTTTCCATTGGAGTTCACTACTCCCTCAAGCGTATTGAGCGAGAGAGCAAATTCATTTGCTATTTGAGTGAGCTGGAGTTCATTTATATTCCAAGAGATAGTCCCGATCCAATCGCGCCAATTACCCGCTTGGCCGCCGATATGGTGAACAAGATCAATATCAAGCGAGACCGGCCCTTTGGTCCAGGGGGTAATGACACTCAGTGAGCCTTGATGGCTACGAATGCCGTTGCTAAGAGAAAGGTTTTGAATATCTATTGAAGTAATGGGTTTCTTTTTGAGTTGATCATCCCAAAATAATTTGACATTACTTACACGAATCTCATTTTGAGCAAAGAGCCAATTCTCAGTAGAGTAGTCATTGGATTTTCCATCTATGGGTATGCCGGCAATAGTAATGACGCCTTTGCCATTACGTTGCCCATAAATTTCAGCGCCCTCGATATTGAGCTCATGAAAGAATGGTGCTAGGTGATAAAAAGTTGCCCAGCTGAGTTGTCCATTAATCTTCTGAATGAGTAAGAGCGGTTTCGCTTTATCGGGCGCGTTGAAGCGCAAACCTTCAATTTCAAAATTAGGTCTAATGCCCGTCCATGAAACTTGTAGAGAGTCCATAGATACATCGGCACCAATGCGAGCGCTAATGAGTCTTTCAACGGAGGTTTTGGATTTCTCAATTTGCGGCCAAAGAACAAACCGCACGCCCACATGCACCAGCACACAAAGAGCCAAAACAACGCCCGTCAAGATGAGGGCACGCTTACGCCAAGCCCCGTTCGAACCTTGAGGACGTTTAGCAAGCACGCTCTTGAGGCGAGGCGGGATGATGTTTTGCAGCATGACCTCCATTATCCTTCAGCCCCAGCCTGATCGACAAGCTTCTGGCTTGGGTCTTGGGGTCGGATTAAGATGGGGGAATGGATGATTTTTCCCGGCAAATCGATTTTTTAGAGCAACACTCGACTTATGCGCGACGTTGGCTAACTGCTCACCCTGAGTGGCTTGAGTGGCTCCGTATTCAAGGGCAGAAAAAAGTCGATATACAGGGCATTAAGGCCTTGCTAAAAGACTGTGGTGTCGATGAACGGGCTGATTCGCAAGACGAGGCCCTATGGATGACCAATTTGCGTTTGGCAAGGCAGCGATTGATGCTCTGGGTTGCATTCAGAGACTTAAATGGCATGGCCGCCTTGCAAGAGGTGACTCAGGCGCTGAGCCATTTTGCTGAATTAGCAGTTTCCGCATCGATTGCCTTTATTAGGGAAGACCTCAAAGCCCGTTTCGGCTTGCCTTGGAGTAACGCAACGCAATCAGAGATGCCGCTCATGGTTGTCGGCATGGGTAAATTGGGTGGCCTTGAACTCAACCTGTCATCAGATATCGATTTGATTTTTCTCTATGAGCATGAGGGTGAAACCACTGGTGGGCCTAAGAGTTTATCCAACCAGGAATGGTTCACGAGAATGGGCAAACGCTTAATTAAGCTGCTTGCTGAGCACGACGCCAATGGGTTTGTTTTTAGGGTGGATATGCGCCTTCGTCCCAATGGAGATTCAGGACCCCTGGTATGTAGTTTGGATATGCTGGAAGAATATCTATTGGTTCAGGGGCGAGAGTGGGAGCGCTACGCCTGGATTAAAGGTAGATTAATCGCGCCTCTACCTGGTGCCCCAGATTTTTCTCGCTGCCAAAGAGGGCTTGACCAACTGATTCGTCCCTTTGTGTATCGTCGACATTTAGATTACGGTGTGATTGCCTCCATTCGGGATTTGCATGCGCAAATTCAGGCAGAAGCAGAAAAACGCTCTTCGGGTCATCAGGGGCGTTCACGTGACATCAAGTTAGGGCGCGGGGGCATTCGAGAGATTGAGTTTTTGGCGCAAATGTTTCAACTCATGCGGGGCGGTACAGATCCTCGCTTTAGAGTCCGCCCAAGCTTGGAGGTCTTAGATCTCATTAAGCAATGTAGCATCTTGCCCGCCGATGAGGTAGATGCCTTACAGGCGGCCTATGTTTTCTTAAGGCGCTTGGAGCATCGTATTCAGGTATGGGATGACCAGCAAACCCACTATCTGCCTGATGATGCTGAAGTACGGTCACGTTTGGCGATTTCAATGCAAGGTCAAGAAGTAGAAGTAAGCGCTTTTATGGCTGAACTGGAGCGGCATCAAAATAAGGTTGCTCAACTTTTTGAAAAAGCATTTTTACTGGACGATGGCTCGCGTCTCGAGATTGCGCCCTTAGCTCGGGACTGGGCGCCTGACCCAATATTTTTCCCTGACTCCTATATTCGTTGGCAGTCGTGGATTGATAGCCCAAAACAAAAATTACTGCCGAAAAAAAGTCGTTTAATTTTCGATAACTTGATGTGTAAGGCGGCAGAGAGTTTGCAGATTGAAGCTGCTACCTCGGCACATGCTGACCAAACACTATTGCGTTTGTTTGATTTGCTTGAGGCAATTGCGAGGCGTAGTGCCTATCTTTCCATTTTGGCCGAGTATCCCAGGGCATTATCTAATGTGCTTGACTTACTCAAGGCGTCACAATGGGGTGCGCAATATCTTACGCGTCATCCACATTTACTGGATCACTTATTGAACTCTCAAACCGAGAGAACTTTAATCGAGGATCCATCAAGATATTGGACCGAGGTGCGAGCCAATCTCAATATGCGGCTCGATGATGTTGTGGCCGATAGTGATGGCTCTGAGCAGGCGATGGATATCCTACGAGTCACCCATCACAACGAAACCTTCATCACGCTATTGACGGATCTAGGTATTGGCGTGCAACAAGCGTTGCCGGTGGAGCGGGTTAGTGACCACCTATCTGCTTTAGCGGATTTAATTTTGCAGGCGACATTTGAGCGGGTTTGGCCTAGTGTGGCTCAAAAGTTTGATTTACCTCTCGAAGCTAGTCCTCCATTTGCAATTATTTCTTATGGCAAATTGGGCGGCAAAGAATTAGGCTATGCCTCTGATTTAGACATTATCTTTTTGTATCAAGCGGAAGACTCAGACTATGCGGCTCAAGAAGTTTATGCCTTGCTAGCAAAGCGCATGATTAATTGGTTAACTGCGTTTACTTCTACTGGTAGCTTATTTGAGATCGATACGCGTCTTCGTCCTAATGGCTCTGCTGGATTCTTAGTAACGAACGCGGATGCCTTTAAAAAATACCAACTTCGAGAAGGTGATAATGCGGCTTGGGTCTGGGAGCATCAGGCCCTTACGCGAGCTCGTTGCTCGGCCGGTAATCGGGGTGTGGGCAAATTCTTTGACTCAGTTCGTTCCGAGGTGTTAAGTCAGAAACGAAATATTGAGCAGCTCAGGGCAGAAATTTTAGAAATGCGCCGCAAGGTGCATGCAGGTCATCCCAATACCAAGACTGATTTTGACTTAAAGCATGATTCTGGCGGTATGGTCGATATTGAATTTATTGTCCAGTTCTTGGTCTTGGCTTATGCCCATCAGCATGCTCAACTCATTGGCAATCTAGGTAACATTGCTTTGTTGCGAATTGCTGGTGATGTGGGCTTAATTACCCAAGAGGCTGCACTCACTGTTGGCAACGCGTATCGACTGTTGAGGGCTCGTCAACATCGCTTGCGTTTGGATGGGGTCGAAAAGACCCAAATTAATCTAGAAAATGAGCTTGAGCTTATTGCGGCAAGAAATGCAGTTCAAGCGCTTTGGCTGGAGATTTTTAAAGCGCCCTCAAGTATTGGCTAGAAGTAATGCAGCTTTAGTTTTGCTCTAGTAACTCACGGGCATGACGACGAGTGGTGTCGGTAATGGTAGCGCCACCAAGCATGCGGGCCACTTCTTCCACCCGTTCAGCCCTACCCAAAATCTGTACTTGCGATACCGTCTTCTCACCGTTTTGAGATTTGCTCACTTTGAGGTGATGGTTGCCTTGAGCCGCTACCTGTGGCAAATGGGTTACACATAAGATCTGGTGAGATTGACCCAATTGATGCAATAGTTTGCCTACTGTTTCAGCAACTGCGCCACCAATCCCCGCATCCACTTCATCAAAGATGAGTGTAGGAGTGAATGAGGCTTTGCTTGTAATAACGCTAATTGCAAGGCTAATACGTGCCAGCTCTCCACCTGAGGCTACCTTAGCAAGTGAGCGAGGAGTGCTACCAGCATGACCGGCTACTAAAAATTCAATTTGCTCAAGACCTTGGAATCCACCCTCGCTAAGTGGTGCCAAAGCAATCTCTAGGCGCCCACCTGCCATGGATAAATCTTGCATGGCATTAGTCACTAAATCGCCTAGCTCTTTGGCGGCCTTACTGCGTTTTTGTGAAAGCTGTTTTGCTAGCTTTAAATAAACTGCTTCTTCTTGTTTGACTTGATCTCGGAGTGCTTCAATATTTTGGGATGCGGTTAAAGCATCCAGTCGCTCTGATGTCTCCTGAAGAAGTTTTGGTAGTTCCTCAACTTCTGCACGGTATTTTCGAGCCGTGCTATGCAATGCTTGCATCCGCTCTTCTACTTCGGAAAGTCGAGCGGGATCTAAGTCAATCTTTTGCAGGTAACGATTGAGCCCATGAATGGCTTCATCTAGCTGAATGCTGGCTGACTCTAGTGCTTGATTGATCTCGCCTAAGGATGGGTCATGCTCCGCTAGGGCGCCTACATTGGCGCATACCTTCGACAAGGTAGATTCCAGGGAGTTATCGGCATCACTCAACACTTCAATTGCTTCTTGGCAACCACCAATTAACTTTGCACCATTTGCTAAGCGGGCGTGCTCGCTTTGAATGTTGACCCATTCACCTTCTTGCGGGGAGAGTTCGGTGAGCTCTTCCAGTTGCCACTCAAGGCGCTCACGTTCGCGTTCAACATCTTGGCCTGCGTTTTCTGCTTGCTCAAGACGGCGACGAGAATTGGCCAGTGTTTTGAAGGTTTGGGCTACCTCTGCAGAGAGTGGTAGCAAGCCAGCGTGGCGATCGAGAAGTTCGCGTTGAGCACCACCCTTTAATAAGAGTTGGTGGGCATGTTGTCCGTGAATGTCCACTAGCTGATCACCAGCTTCGCGTAATTGCGCTAGCGTCGCAACGCTGCCATTAATAAAGGCACGACTACGTCCATTACTTTCTACGGTTCTTTTGAGTAATAAGCTTTGGCCCTCATCTTCAATGGGGAATCCTTGCTCATCAAGCCACTGACTAAACGATTGCACTAGCTCTGGCTCAATCCGAAAGAGTGATGAAATTTCTGCGCGGTTACTGCCTTCACGTATTTGGCTGCTATCAGCACGCTCACCCAGCACTAAACCAAGGGCGTCTAGCAGAATTGATTTGCCTGCACCGGTCTCGCCGGTGAGCACAGTAAACCCGCTTGAGAAATCTAGCTCTAGCTGATCAACAATGACAAAGTCACGGAGTGAGATGGTTTGAAGCATGTATTAGCGTAGCAAAAAACTCGACATCAGAAAGTCGATGGGTATTCATTCCAGTGCAATTTCTCACGCAAAGTCTTGTAGTCACTGTGATTGCTGGGGTGTAATAGATCAATAGTTTTATCAGACTGACGCACTTCAATCTTGTCACCGCTTTGTAAATTCGTTTGTGATTGCATGTCGAAATTGACAATCACTTCAAGTCCATTAACCACCTCAATCACCGTGACACTATCCTCCGGCAAAACAATTGGCCGATTGGAAAGTGAGTGTGGCGCAATCGGGACAAGCAATATACCTGCCACATGTGGATGCAAAATAGGTCCGCCTGCAGAGAGTGCATAAGCAGTTGAGCCGGTAGGGGTGGACACAATCAAACCATCGGATCGTTGGTTATACATAAATGAACCATTGACGTGCACTGCCAACTCGACCATTCCTGAAATGCCAGAGCGATTCACGACAACATCATTAAGCGCTAATGCGCGATTAATTTCTTTGCCATTACGAAGAACTACAGCATCGAGCAATGTGCGCGTATCGGCTTCGTATTCCCCGGAAATAATTTTGGGTAGCGTAGTCTGAACCGACTGAATTGGAATATCAGTCATATAACCAAGGCGACCCATATTGATTCCAACTAGCGGAACATTGCTGCCTGCTAATTGACGTGCAATGCCCAGCATGGTGCCATCGCCTCCCAAAACAACAACAAGGTCAATTGCTCCAGCAAAGTCTTTCGCAGTTTTTGTGGGGTAGGTGTTCAAACCAAGGTGAGTGGCTGTCTCAGACTCAATAAAGACCTCACAACCCAATCCTGAGACTACTTTGGCTAGGTCTTTTAGGTGCTCCTCAATGCCATCAGCATGAAATTTGCCGACAAGCGCAACCCGGCTAAATGCCTTTTTGCTGGAATTTGGGGATGGGCTTAACATATAACGATTAAACCATAGGCATAAAATCCCTTCCACCATGGATGAACGTTCCCGCGCCTTACTAAAAACTCTCATCGAGCGCTATATCGAGGAGGGTCAGCCTATTGGCTCGCGCACACTGTCTAGATTCTCGGGTTTGGACCTCTCCGCAGCCACTATACGTAACGTGATGGCGGATTTAGAGGAGATGGGGCTTGTTACCAGCCCCCATACTTCAGCTGGCCGCATTCCAACCCCCCGGGGTTATCGCCTGTTTGTGGACACCATGGTGACGGTGCGCCCATTGGAGGCGATGGCTGCTAGAGAGGTTGAAAAAGGCCTTCTACCGGATTCTCCTCAAAGGGTCCTGAACTCGGCGGCGCAGATTTTGTCCAACTTGACCCATTTTGCTGGTGTTGTCATGACGCCCAAACGAGCCCAGGTTTTTAAACATATTGAGTTCTTGCGCTTGGGCGAAGGCAAGATATTGCTCATCATGGTTACGCCAGAGGGCGATGTACAAAATCGTATATTGCCAACCACTCAGGATTACACGCCAAGTCAACTCATTGAGGCGGGTAACTTTATCAACGCCCAGTTTGCTGGAAAAAGTTTTGATCAAGTGCGTATGCATCTGAAATCCGACTTAGATAATTTGCGTACAGATATTGCTGGCTTAATGGCTTTGGCTTTGCAAACCGGTGTTGCTGATTACGACATGGGGCGGGGCGACATGGTTTTGTCTGGTGAGCGTCGCTTATTGAATGTTGGAGATTTAAGTTCCAACCTCGATAAATTACGCAAGATGTTTGATATGTTGGAACAAAAATCGGTACTCATGCAATTGCTCGACGTATCAAGTCATGCGGATGGTATTCAAATATTTATTGGCGGTGAAAGTGATTTATTGCCTTATGAGGACCTCGCTGTAATCAGCGCCCCATATAGCGTAGACGGTCAAATAGTGGGAACGCTTGGGGTGATTGGACCAACACGGATGGCATATGACCGAGTGATTCCGATTGTGGATATCACCTCAAAATTACTATCGGGCGCCTTAAGCTCCTGAGTACAGGCCTAACTTTTTATATTTAAAACTCATTACCAGAGACAGAACATCTTGAATCCGAATCCGCATCTACGTGCTTCCAAAACCGCAGTATTGCTTTTGAACTTGGGGACACCATCTGCTCCAACATCTAAAGCGGTACGTGCCTATTTAAAAGAATTTCTTTCGGATCCACGCGTAGTAGAAATTCCGCGCATTATTTGGTGGTGCATTTTGAATGGCATTATTTTGCCAATTCGTAGTGGTGCTTCTGCGAAAAAATATGCCTCTATTTGGTTGCCAAAGTTAGGCTCTCCCTTAATGCACTACTCACGCTTGCAGGCGAAAGAATTGGGCGAGAAATTTGCCAATGAGGGGCATGCAGTTTTAGTGGATTTGGCAATGCGCTATGGCCAGCCCTCTACACAGGTCGTCCTGGAGAGCCTGAAGGCACAAGGTATGGAGCATTTATTGTTATTGCCTTTGTACCCTCAATACTCCGCTACAACCACGGCGTCTAGCTTTGATGAAGTCTTTCGTGTTTTAGGTACTTGGCGCGATCAACCTGAGCTGCGTTCAGTAAAGCACTATCACGACAACCCTGCTTATATTGCCGCATTGCGTGATCAAGTGTTATCGAGCTGGGATAAAGATGGCCGTCCAGATTTTGCAAAAGGCGATCGTTTTGTAATGTCTTTCCATGGTTTGCCAAAGCGTAATTTAATGAAGGGTGACCCCTATCATTGCGAGTGTCTGAAAACAGGTCGCTTGCTGGGCGAGTCTCTGGGTTTAGAGCCTGGACAATATATTGTGACCTTCCAGTCCCGCTTTGGTAAGGCGGAATGGTTAAAGCCCTATACAGCTCCAACAATTGAAAAGTTAGCCAAAGAAGGTTGCCAGCGCATCGATATTTTTTGCCCTGGATTTCCGGCCGATTGCTTGGAGACCTTAGAAGAGATCGCCATGGAAGCCCGCGAAATCTTCCTAGAGCATGGCGGTAAAGACTATCGCTATATTCCCTGTCTAAACAGCAGCCCCAAGTGGATAGAGGCTTTGAGCGATATTGCTCATCATCATCTTCAAGGCTGGTCTTTAGGCGTGGAGTCTGACGCTGAATTAGCGAAGCGTAATGAAAGGGCTGAGCTGGCTGAAAGAATGAAGTCTTGAAATTGCAACAATCAGCCCCATATTGCAAAGTAATAGCCATCTTTATAGAAAAGTAAAATAGCGTCCATGACACAAGAAAACCAAAACCCATCCCCAGAGCAAGAGAATCCTTCTGCAGAGCCACTCAATGAGGCTGCAGCAGAAACTCCGCCTGTAAAAACGCCTGAACAGGAAATTGCCGAACTCAATCAAAAGATTGGTGAGCTGCAAGATAACTTCTTGCGCGCTAAGGCGGAAGGAGAAAATATTCGTCGCCGTGCCGTGGAAGATATTGCGAAGGCGCATAAATTTGCGATTGAAAGTTTTGCAGAGCATTTGGTGCCTGTGACGGACAGTCTTTATGCTGCATTGAGCACTGATGCTGGTGATGCCAAAGCTTTTAAGGAAGGTTTGGAAATCACCCTTAAGCAGCTACTGTCTGCATTTGAAAAAGGCCGCATGACAGAAATTAACCCAGCTGTTGGGGATAAGTTTGACCCGCACCACCACCAGGCTATTGCTTCAGTACCTTCCGAGCAAGAATCCAACACAGTGGTTTCTGTATTGCAGCGGGGTTATACCGTGGCTGATAGGGTTTTAAGACCTGCTTTGGTGACGGTCAGCGCCCCAAAATAAGCTAAAAAGGGGCTAAAACCCTAAAAAGTCATAAAAAAGGTAGAAAAAGGCAGATTTCTGCCTTTTTTTGCTCTTTATCCCCTTGAAATCCCTTTTTTAGACCCCACTTACTGGGTATCGAAATATTTATCAGTACAACAAACAATTTAATTTTTTGGAGCAATTATGGGAAAGATTATCGGAATCGACTTAGGAACCACGAATTCATGCGTTTCAGTCGTTGAAAACAATGCACCTAAAGTTGTCGAGAACGCTGAAGGCGGTCGCACAACTCCATCCATCATCGCTTACGTTGAAGATGGCGAAGTCTTGGTTGGTGCGCCAGCAAAACGTCAATCAGTGACGAATCCTAAAAACACCATCTACGCAGTGAAGCGTTTGATGGGTCGTAAATTTACAGATCCTGAAGTTCAAAAAGATATCGGCTTGATGCCTTATTCAATTATTGCAGCCGATAACGGCGATGCTTGGGTTCAAGCACGCGATAAGAAAATGGCGCCACAACAAGTGTCCGCTGAAATCTTACGTAAGATGAAGAAAACTGCCGAAGATTATCTCGGCGAAGAAGTGACAGAAGCCGTGATTACTGTTCCTGCTTACTTTAATGACAGTCAACGTCAGGCAACTAAGGATGCTGGCCGTATTGCTGGTTTAGATGTGAAGCGCATCATTAACGAGCCAACTGCTGCTGCATTAGCGTTTGGCTTGGACAAGCAAGACAAAGTGGATCGCAAGATCGCTGTGTATGACTTGGGCGGCGGTACATTCGACGTATCCATCATTGAGATTGCTAACGTTGATGGTGAGAAGCAGTTTGAAGTGCTCTCCACTAACGGCGACACCTTCTTGGGTGGCGAAGACTTTGACCAACGCATCATTGATTGGATCATTGCTGAGTTCAAGAAAGAACAAGGCGTTGATTTGAGTAAAGACGTATTGGCGTTGCAGCGTTTGAAAGATGCTGCTGAGAAAGCCAAGATTGAATTGTCATCTGCGCAGCAAACTGAAATCAATTTGCCATATGTAACAGCTGACGCTAGCGGTCCTAAGCATTTGAACTTAAAGTTGACCCGTGCCAAGCTAGAGTCTTTGGTTGAAGAGCTGATCAGCCGTACCGCTGGTCCTTGCTTAACTGCCATTAAAGACGCTGGTGTAAACGTAGCGGACATCGACGATGTAATTTTGGTTGGCGGTCAAACCCGCATGCCTGCTGTTCAAGACAAAGTAAAAGAAATCTTTGGTAAAGAACCACGCAAAGACGTTAACCCAGATGAAGCTGTTGCTGTTGGCGCTGCAATTCAGGGTTCTGTATTGTCTGGCGATCGTAAGGACGTATTGCTCTTGGACGTTACCCCATTATCATTGGGTATCGAAACTCTTGGTGGCGTCATGACCAAGATGATTCCTAAGAACACCACGATCCCTACCAAGCATTCACAGGTTTACTCAACTGCGGAAGATAACCAGCCTGCTGTAACCATTAAGTGCTTCCAAGGTGAGCGCGAGATGGCTGCTGCAAACAAGTTGCTAGGGGAATTTAACCTTGAAGGTATTGCTCCTGCGCAACGCGGTATGCCACAGATTGAAGTAACTTTTGACATCGATGCTAACGGTATTTTGCACGTAACTGCAAAAGACAAAACCACTGGTAAAGAGAACAAGATCACCATCAAGGCAAACTCTGGTTTGACTGAAGAAGAAATTCAACGCATGGTGAAGGATGCTGAAGCTAATGCCGCCGAAGATAAGAAAGCGCTTGAGTTGGTAACTGCTCGCAATACTGCAGATGCCTTGGCTCACTCAACCAAGAAGGCTTTGGAAGAGCATGGTGCTAGCTTAGAGGCTTCCGAAAAAGAAGCGATTGAAGCGGCCTTGAAAGACTTAGACGAAGCCATTAAAGGTAGCGACAAGGAAGCCATTGAAGCTAAAACAGAAGCTTTGGGTAAAGCAAGTCAGAAGCTGGGCGAAAAAGTCATGGCGGCTGAACAAGCTAAAGCTGGCGGTGCCGCACCTGGTGGAGCTCCTGGTGGTGCAGCCCCTGGCGCCGCCCCTGATGCGGATGTTGTTGACGCTGACTTTAAAGAGGTTGATGACAAGAAGTAATTTTGCAATTAGACATTCATTAACGTAGTTTTGATGTACTTAAATAACAAGTCGGCCTCGTGCCGACTTGTGTCATTCAGGTTGTTGAGAGGAATAGGCCGTGCCTAAAAGTAAACGCGATTTTTATGAAGTGCTTGGTGTAGCAAAAGGTGCCAGTGACGATGAGTTGAAAAAAGCTTATCGCAAGATGGCGATGAAACATCACCCTGATCGCAATCCCGATAGCAAAACGGCTGAAGCCCAATTTAAAGAAGTTAAAGAAGCTTACGAAACCTTAACCGACCCCAATAAGCGCGCGGCTTACGACCAATATGGTCATGCTGGCGTCGACCCATCTATGGGTGGCGGATTTGGCGGTGGCGGTTTCGGGGGCGGTGGATTTTCTGATGCGTTTGGGGATATCTTTGGGGATATCTTCGGTCAAGGCGGCGGCCGTCATTCTGGCCCTCAAGTCTATAAAGGCGCAGATTTACGCTACAACATGGACATTACGCTTGAGCAAGCGGCTGAAGGCTATACAACCCAAATTCGTGTACCTAGCTGGAGTAATTGCAAGCCTTGTCATGGTACCGGCGCAGAGCCAGGATCTAAGGCTGAGACATGCACAACCTGTAATGGTCATGGTCAAGTGCGTGTGCAGCAAGGCTTCTTCTCCATGCAGCAAACTTGCCCTAAGTGCCGCGGCACTGGCGAGTACATTCCTAAGCCATGTAAAACTTGCCACGGCAGTGGAAAACACAAAGAACAAAAAACACTTGAGATCAAAATACCGGCAGGCATTGATGATGGAATGCGTGTCCGCTCAGTGGGTAACGGTGAACCAGGTGTCAATGGTGGACCATCCGGCGATCTTTATGTAGAGGTGCGTGTTAAGCCGCATAAAGTCTTTGAGCGTGATGGTAGTGATTTGCATGTACAAATGCCAATCTCTTTTGCGACAGCTACTATCGGTGGTGAAATCGAAGTGCCAACACTCTCTGGTCGCGTGGAGTTTCCAATTCCTGAGGGAACTCAGACGGGTAAGACTTTCCGCTTGCGTAATAAAGGCATCAAAGGATTGCGCTCAACCATGGTGGGCGATCTTTTTGTTCACGTTCTGGTAGAGACGCCGGTGAAGCTCACTGATGAGCAAAAGAAATTGTTGCAGCAGTTTGATGACAGTCTCAAATCTGCTGGCGACAAACATAGCCCCCAACAAAAGGGTTGGTTTGATGGTGTAAAGAGTTTCTTTAGCTAGTAACTAGTGGGCAGGCAAGCTGGCAATTAGCCAGCGAAGCCATGCTCGGGTCCGGGGAACTTCCCGGACTTCACTTCGCGCACATAAGCCTTGATGGCGGCTTCAACGGAGTGATGACCATCCATAAAGTTTTTGACAAACTTCGGTGGCTTACCTGGGCTGATGCCCAACATATCCTGTAGAACCAATACCTGACCGGAGCAATCTGGACCAGCACCAATTCCGATAGTGGGAATATGAAGCTCGGCAGTAATCTTTTTACCCAATGAAGAGGGAATTGCTTCCAACACTACCATTTGGGCTCCAGCTTCTTGGCAGGCAAGTGCTTGCTCAAGCATGACGCTTGCAGCATCTTTAGATTTCCCCTGCACTTTGTAGCCGCCCAAGACATGAACTGATTGAGGTAGTAATCCTAAGTGAGCGCAAACAGGAACACTGCGCTCAACTAAATGACTAATGACATCAATCTGCCAGTCGCCACCGCCTTCAAGCTTAACCATATCTGCACCAGCACGCATTAATTGAGCAGAGGATTCGAGAGCCTGCACTGGATCTCCGTAGCTTGCAAATGGGAGGTCAGCGATAAGAAATGCATGGGTATTAGCACGGGCTACACATTCGGTGTGATACGCCATTTGTTCAATGGTCACTGGCGTAGTGCTGGAGTGTCCTTGGATCACATTCCCAAGAGAGTCACCAATCAAGATCGTTTCAACAGCGCAGCGATTGAGAAGGGCTGACATAGTTGAGTCGTATGCTGTGAGCATGGCAATTTTTTCACCCTCAGCATGCATTGCGAGGAGCTTAGTAATTGTGATTGGCTTATCGCCTTGTAAGTAACCCATGGCGAGAGTTTAATGAATTAATGCGCCGTTTGGCTATAAACGTCTTTTTCCCCGCAATTACAGTTCCTGCAGGGGAGTTTTTCAATTCTTTGGTGTGCCACGTTGGGTAGGTAGGCCTTGAGTTCGCCCCAGTTAGGCAAAAAGATATCGGGAGCGATTTCCAGCAGGGGTAGGAGCACAAATGAGCGCTCGATAATTCTAGGATGCGGCAACATCAATTCTGATTCGCTTTGAGTAACCCCTTCAAACGAAAGGATGTCTAGGTCAAGAGTCCGGGGGGCATTTGCATATGGGCGCTCACGACCAAATTCTTGTTCAATGGTTTGGCAAACATGTAAAAGGCCGTAGGGGCTTAACTCGGTTTCGACTTCAATGACGGCATTAATGTAGTCGCCGCCTGTAGCTTCAACAGGCGCGCTTTGATAAAAACAGCTTTTTGCCAAGATTTGCAGTTCGGAGCGCAATGCCAAACAAACAATGGCATCAGTAATAAGCTGACGCGTGTCGCCGATGTTGCCGCCAAATCCGATATATGCCCGTGCCATAGGTTTCCAAACTAGAGATGAAACTACTTTACTGAAATTTCTCTAAGTCTGCTTAGCTTGCTGCACTCTCTGGGGGCACTGCCGCTTTTGGCTTTCTTCGACGCCGTCTTTTGGCAGGACTTGGACTGCTACCAGATTCATTTTTGACGCTAGCCATCAGCTCATCTTGCCCTGTGACGTCGGTTGCAATGAAGTCTGTCCACCACTGCCCGATTGCTGGGTTTAATTCCTCGGTGGCGCAGCGGAGCAACATAAAGTCATAACCCGCTCTAAAACGTGGGGATTCGATGAGGCGATAAGGGTATCGCCCCACGCGTCTCTCAAAGCGGGGTTGCATAGACCAAATTTCGCGCATATCGCTTTCGAAGCGTCGTTGAATCGTCATGCCGCTACTTTGAGTGGCAATCGTGTCGTCCATCGCATCATGCAAGGCAGGAATATTAGCCATTCCTTTAGCGGAGTTGGCTTTCCAATTCTTTAGTAGATCAGGCCAGAGCAGGGTGGCAAATAAAAACCCAGCAGAAACGCTTTTACCGGATTGAATGCGTTCGTCAGTATTGGCCAAAGCCAGCTTTACAAAATCATTGGCCCCCTTGGAGTCTGCGCCTGTATCCAGAATGTGGTCTAAGAGCGGGAGAAGACCATGATGCAATCCAGCATCTTTGAGCCCTTGGATTGCTGCCCAAGAGTAGCCGGACATCAAGAGCTTCAAAATTTCATCAAAGAGCCTCGCAGAGGGGACATCGTTTAATAGTTTGCCCAGCTTTGCAATGGGCGCGCGTGTAGCGCCATCTAATTCAAAGCCAGTCTTTGCTGCGAAGCGTACTGCCCTGAGCATGCGAACAGGATCTTCGCGATAGCGCTTTGCTGGATCGCCAATCATGCGCAAAGTTTTCTTTTGCATATCTGCCATGCCGCCGTGATAGTCCAAAACAGTTTCGGACGAAGGGTCGTAATACATTGCGTTGATTGTGAAATCGCGTCTTGCAGCATCCTCACCTTGCGAGCCCCAGACGTTATCGCGCAGGATCCGGCCGCTCTCAGCTACGTGATCTCCAGCGTTATCTAATAGGGCCCTGAAGGTGGATACCTCAATGATTTCAGGATGGCCTTTGCCAAAAAAAGTCACGTGCACAATTTGAAAGCGGCGACCAATTAGGCGCGCTTTGCGAAAGAGTCTTTGCACTTGATCTGGTGTTGCATTGGTTGCCACGTCAAAATCTTTTGGACTGATACCAAGAGCAAGATCTCTAACGGCGCCACCGACAATAAATGCCTCAAATCCTGCTTGCTGCAATGTGTGCGTTACCTTGACTGCATTCTTAGAAAGCAAATGCGGATCAATTCGATGTGCTTTTTTAGGGATGCGCTTTGGGGCGCCAGTATTGTTGGCCTGCGTATGCTTGACCATCGGGTCACGCCGCAAAATACGTTTAATAAATTTAGTGATCATGCAAACAATTCAAGAATGGGCCAGTTGCGCTGCTTAGCTTCGTTGCGAAGACGATCATCTGGATTGGTGGCAACAGGATGACTTACTTTTTCGAGTAAAGGAAGATCGTTCATCGAGTCAGAATAAAAATAACTATAAGGTAAAGCATCTAGAGACAGTTTTTGCGATGCTAACCAGTCGTGTAGATTTTGAATCTTACCTTCGCGGAAATTGGGAATGCCTTTGACTTCGCCAGTGTAGTTACCTAATGGGTGGTTGTCTTCAGTGGCGGGCTCTGTAGCAATCAGATGCTCGATGCCAAAGCTTTCGACGATAGGGCGCGTCACAAAGCTGTTGGTGGCAGTAATCACGCAGCAAAGATCACCAGCATCTTGGTGACGTTTTACTAGATCGATTGCTTTTTCTCGGATTTGGCCATTAATAACTTCTTTCATAAAGGCGTCATGCCACTCTTTGAGTTGCGCGCGTGAATGTTCTGAGAGTGGCTTAAGAGCAAAACGCAGAAACTCATGAATATCCAGCTTGCCTTCTTTGTAGTCTTGATAAAAGCGCTCGTTTTGTCGTGCATAGTATTCGCTGTCTACAACACCAATGCGAGCCAAAAATTGACCCCATTCGTAATCGCTATCGCAAGGCAAAAGGGTGTGGTCTAAATCGAAAAGGGCTAGCTGAGTCACGAATTGATATTTAATAAATTATTTGGGCTGCAAGAGCTCGCGAACAAGGGGTAAGGTTACAGCACGTTTTGTTTCAAGGGAGTAAGCGTCTAAAGCATCCATCAATGCCATCAGGCTGGGCATATCGCGATAAAAGCGACTTAACAGCCAAGGCAACACATCGGGGGATAAAACAAGCCCTCGCTCTTTGGCTGCTTCCTCTAGTGCTTGTATTTTCTCATCATCATCCAAAAGCTGCGTTTGAAAGATTAAGCCCCAGCCCAGACGGGTTCGCAGGTCTTCTCGAAGCTTGAGATTGGCTGGAGCAGCGTTTCCGGCCATAAAAATATGAATCGCTTTGCTTCCTTGAACGCCATTCAGGATCCGAAATAAGGAGCCAACAAGACGATCATCTAGCTGGTCAACATCATCAACGGTGATGACTGAAGGGGTATCACTTTCAGTCATTGCATTCATCTTTTCTTCTAAGCGAACCCAAGCAGTAGGTTCGAGTGGAGAGAGGGCAATGTGTAACAGGCCAGCATGCTTCGCCGCATTTTCAATGGCATTTAGTAGATGAGTACGACCTGAACCCTCTGGCCCCCACCAATAAATCCAGCGCTGATTGAGCGGGTTATCAGAGCTTTGAGGGCTGACCTTGCCCCAAGATTTTTCAATATTTTGCAGAGCAGAAATTAAGGCAAGATCTTTCCCGGGAAGATAGTTTTCTAAACTAGCTATGGGTGAGTGACTAATGTCTAGCGCAAATTGTTTTGGAAGCGAGGGTGTATTCATTGCTACCAAACTTATTTTTGATACCAAGAGCTTTGCGTATAAATAGACCATAAGTACTGGACTAAGACTAAGCTGACCGCACTAATTGGTAGGGCGAGTAATACACCAAAGAAGCCAAATAGCTTGCCAAAGAAAAGCAACGCAAACAAGACGGCAACGGGATGCAGGCCAATGCGCTCGCCCACTAGGCGTGGCGTCAAGAAGAAGCCTTCTAAGAATTGCCCAATTCCATAGATGACTAGTACACCGATGATTTCTGAGCCCGGACCAAATTGAAGAAGGGCCGAAACTATAGCAAGCGTGAATCCTAGTGCAATGCCGATATAAGGAATCACAATCATTAAGGCGGTAAAAATACCCAAAGCAACCGCACCTTTGATGCCAATCAAAGTCAAGCTAATGCTATAGAAAGCGGACATGATGGAGACAACGATTACCATGCCATTGAGATACTGCGAGAGCAGGCCATCGGTATGCATTGCAAGATGGTGTACGGTTTCTTGGGCGCGCTTAGGCACTAAATTTTTGACGTACTGAAAAAATTGATTCCAATCGATCAATAAATAAAACATCACAAATAAAATTAATACGGAATTTACAAAGCCAGTGATTACTGAGCTACCCGACATGAGTACTGTATCTATCGTAGTGCTCATCAGGGAGTCAGCATTGTCGCTAATGTGTTCCGAAATCTTTTGAGAGGCGGTGCTTTTTAAGCTACCCCAATCAACATCAATATGAAATTCAGCTAATTTAGGACCCAGCCATGCCTGTGTATTTGAGATCCATCCTGGGAGCTGGGCTTTGATTAGGGGAATTTCTGTTTTGAGGAGGCCTATAAAGAGGCTCAATATCGCCGTTACTGCAGCCAACCCTAAGATGACAGTGAGTCCTGCAGCCAGGGATGAGGGAATGCGTCTTCTTTCCAGCCATAGAAAAGCAGGCCTCAGGATGTAGGCAAGGATGAATGCAGCCAGAAAAGGGGTAAAAATTTCAGCCATGACGAGTAATCCTCTAGAATTCAATGATTCTACTGACCTAGTAGCATTTTTTACTAATATTCCAGCGCTGACATGACCTCATCTACTAATTCTTCCTCAAAAGGCCTTTCCTACCGTGACGCTGGTGTCGATATTGATGCTGGCGATGCCCTGGTTGACCGCATTAAGCCGCTTGCCAAGAAAACCATGCGCGAGGGTGTTTTGGCCGGAATTGGCGGCTTTGGGGCCCTTTTTGAGGTACCTAAGCGCTATAAGGAGCCAGTATTAGTATCCGGTACGGATGGTGTTGGTACTAAGCTAAGGCTGGCTTTTGAGTGGAATCGTCATGAAACCATTGGTCAAGACTTGGTAGCCATGAGTGTGAATGACATCCTGGTTCAGGGTGCTGAGCCCCTTTTCTTCTTGGACTACTTTGCATGCGGCAAGTTGACTGTGGATACCGCAGCAACGGTTGTTGGTGGCATTGCCAAGGGTTGTGAATTATCTGGTTGCGCATTAATCGGTGGTGAGACCGCAGAAATGCCGGGCATGTACCCACCAGGCGAATATGACTTAGCCGGATTTGCCGTGGGCGCAGTTGAAAAATCCAAAATCATTACTGGCGCAACGATTGTTCCGGGTGATGCGGTATTAGCAGTTGGCTCTAGTGGCGCACATTCAAATGGCTACTCATTGGTCCGTAAGATTATTGAGCGTGCTGGTGCAAAGCCTACTGATGATTTGGGCGGTCGTCCATTGGGTGATGTGGTGATGGCGCCAACAGAAATTTATGTGCAGCCGCTTCTCAAATTGATTTCTGAAATCAATGTAAAAGGAATGGCACATATTACGGGTGGTGGTTTGGTTGACAACGTACCACGCGTGCTCCCAGAAAATACTCAAGCAATTTTGCATCGTGATAGCTGGCAAATGCCAGACCTCTTCCGTTGGTTGCAGATGAAGGGTGGCGTTGCTGATGCTGAAATGGTGCGCGTATTTAACTGCGGCATCGGTATGGTTGTGATTGTTGCGCCTGATCAAGTGGATACAGCAATCAAATCATTAACTGCGCAAGGTCTCAAGGCTTGGACAGTTGGTGAAGTGGTTGAGCGTCCAAAAGATGCGCCACAAACCATCGTTATCTAAACGATCTACCTTTATTTTTGGATGAGATTGCTTTTGCAATAATCTAGCGCCGCCTTCAACTCTTCGGGGTTGAAGGGGTCAAATGTGCTTCTTCCATCTATTGCACGCAGCCAAGTCAGTTGACGCTTACCAAGTTGGCGTGTGGCTGCCAATGCTTTGTAGCGCATTTCCTCAGCATCAATTTCACCATTGAGAAACTCCCAAGCTTGGCGATAACCAACCGAACGTATCGCTGGAAGATCTGCATGCAATCCAGTATTGGTACGTAGCGCTTTGACTTCATCCATAAATCCAGCGGCAAGCATTTCATCAAAACGCTTTTCTAAGTTCAGATGCAAACGCTTACGATCACTTGGTTCAAGCGAAACTAACTTAATCCATGATGGAATCGCTGAACCTTCTCTGCCATCTTCACTGGGTGAGTCGGCCAGTAATATGGACATCGGTTTGCCAGTAATTTCATAAACCTCTAGAGCGCGTTGCACTCGTTGGGAATCGTTTGGCTTTAAGCGCGCTGCAGTTTTGGGATCAACCTTGGCAAGCTTGTCGTGCATTGCTGGCCAGCCAATGGCTTTACCCTCTTCATCCAAACGAGCACGAATTTCTGGATTTGCAGGAGGGAGCGAGGAGAGGCCATGAGCCCAAGCCCGCCAATACAACATCGTTCCACCAACCACCACTGGAATATTGCCTCGCGCACGAATCTCGGTGCAAAGTCGTTTTGCATCGTTAGCAAAACGCGCCGCTGAATACACTTCAGTAGGATCGATTATGTCAATCAGATGATGAATAACTGCTTCTTGTTCTGACTTAGTTGGTTTGGCACTCCCGATATCTAGACCCCGATAGACCAAAGCAGAATCCATGCTGATAAGTTCAATCGTTAGGCCAACGGATTTCGCATACTCAGCTAAAGACATGGCGAGATGGGTTTTGCCTGCACCAGTGGGCCCAACAATACAAAGCGTTGAGACTTCATCTGGAGCATGCATAGGCTGAATGTAGGGTTCAGTTTGCATACCTGATTATAAGAGCCTGTTAATATCCGCAACAACCCATAAGTTAAAGAGCGAGTTGATGGATACCCTTTTGCAAATTAGTGATTTATTGCTGCATATTGATAAACATTTAGATGTGGTGATTCAGCAATACGGTCCTTGGGCCTATGGCCTCCTATTTGCTATTGTTTTTGCAGAAACAGGCCTAGTGGTCGCACCTTTCTTACCAGGTGATTCGCTTCTGTTCATTGCAGGCGCCTATTGCGCTACCGAGCATTTCAATATCTGGACCTTGTGTATTGGTTTATTGATTGCTGCGGTCGCAGGCAATACCGTGAACTACTTCATTGGCCGCTGGATTGGTAAACGAGTATTCAGCAGTCAATCACGCTGGATTGATCAAGGCGCTTTATTAAAAACCCACGCTTTTTATGAAAAGCATGGTGGCAAAACAATCATCCTTGCCCGCTTCTTGCCAATTATTCGTACCTTTGCACCTTTTATTGCCGGCGTATCCGAGATGAACTTCTCACGTTTCCAGTTATTCAATATCACTGGTGCAGCGTTGTGGGTCTTTGGATTGGTCGTAGCAGGATATTTCTTTGGCAATATCCCTGTCATTCGCCAGAATCTCAATGTGATCGTCCTGGTAGGTGTGGGTGCAGCTGTTGTGCCAGTTTTATTTGCAGCAGCCTACAAAATTTTTCAGCGCAAGAAAAGCTAACAGAAGTTTAAAAACCAAAGTACTAACACTAATGCCCACTCGGCCTTAGTGCAGCTTGGTTTGACTTTCAAGTGTGGCAATGTGCTCGCGGATGTCGCCAGCATCCTCAGCTTCTGGAACTTCGCTGAGATAGCGATGCATATCCGCCAATGCGGGACGTAAATACTCTAGTTGCGCAAAGATCAAACCTCTATCCCGAATCTCTTCAATAGAGTCCGGCAGTAGGATCACCAAGCGCTCTTGAATACCCAGTAAACGCTCCCAGCGCTCATGTTCTGAGTAAATCATTTTGAGGTTTCTCAGAAAGCGCGACAGAATCTCTCTCGAGCTAGAAGCACGTAGGAAGATATTGAGCGGCAGACTCAACTCACCCCGATAGCCTTTAGCGTCGAGGTAGGGATCAAGCATTTCTTGTAACTGAGTCTTTGATAACGATTCACCGGTCAAGGGATCCATGATGACTTCACCCTGTTGCAAAGAGATTCGCATCATGAAGTGATTCGGAAATGAAACCCCCCGAATTTTCAAACCAATTTGATTGCCTAATTCCATCATCAAAATAGCTAATGAGATGGGGATCCCTCTGCGATTTTCAAGGATGTAATGCAAGTACGAATTTTCAGGAGCATAGAAATCATTTGGGTTCGGACCAAAACCCAGCTCGGTATAAAAGAAATGCTTCAAAATTTGTAAGCGCTGAACAGGTGAGGTATCAGGCGTGATGCGAGTTTTGAGTTTGTTACCCATCTCATCAATTTGATCGAGAACCCCTTGAACATCTAAATCAGGATAAGCGTGCTGTGCGACAGCGATTGCTGCCTCCGTTAAAGGAAGATGTTCGTCTTCAGCAACTAGGGAGGTGAAATAGTCGAGTTGTTGTGTTGGCATACTGGCTATTTTGCATGACGCAAGAATTTTTGCCAGCGAATTCCAACTAAACCTAGTGATGCGAAGTAAACAATGGCCGCAAGACCTAGCCATGCTCCCACCAAGCCAATACGTAGCCATGGCTCAGCTTGGAGGGCAATCCAATTGTGTGTGCCAGCAGCATAAAAAAGCACTGCTGCGAAGGGGATGAGAGCTAACAATAGCTGACCGAGGTACTTGAGCCAGCCTGAATTAGGTAGAGCTCCGCGTCGATGCAGGCCAACCCATAGCAGGGCGGCGTTTAGACAGGCGCCAGTACCAACTGAAAGGGCAAGGCCAGCATGCCCAAGCCAGGGAACAAATACTAGGTTGGCTAACTGGGTGGCTACTAAAACGAGTAATCCAATCTTGACGGGGGTGCGGATGTCTTGACGTGAATAAAATCCGGGTGCCAAAATTTTTACCAGAATTAAACCAATGAGGCCAACACCATAAGCCGCTAATGCACGTTGCGTCATCACGACATCAAGCGCACTGAATTTACCGTAGTGATACAAGACTGCTGCTAAAGGCTCGCCAAAAATAAAGAGTGCAATTGCGCAAGGCGCGGCCAGTAAGAATGTGAGTTGCAATCCCCAGATGAGTAATTCGCCGGCATGTACCAAATCGTTTTTGGCGTTGGCCTTGCTGAGGCTTGGTAAAAGAACGGTTCCCAAGGCAACACCCAGTAGTGCAGTTGGAAATTCCATCAAGCGATCTGCGTAGGATAGCCACGACACACTTCCCGCCTGCAGACGTGAAGCAATGTTGGTATTAATGATGAGGGAGATTTGTGCGACAGAAACTGCAAAGACTGCTGGCCCCATTAATTTCATGACGCGCCGAGCTTCCGGATTGGTGACGGCTGATTTGATGGCACCAGGCAATAAGCCAATACGAGGCAATAGGCCGAGGCGAGCAAGCGTTGGAACTTGAAGGGCAAGTTGCAGTATTCCACCAAGTAAAACACCAATACTTAAGGCATAAATTGGTTGCTCTAAGTGGGGCGCCAAAAAGATGGCGCTACCAATTAAGGCAAGGTTGAGTAAGACAGGCGTAAAAGCTGGGATTGCAAAGCGGTGATAAGTATTCAAGATCCCCGCTGAGAGCGAGACCATAGAAATTAGCCCGATATAGGGGAACATGATTCGGGTCATAACGACGCTGGCGTCATAGGCTGGGCCGCCTTTAAACCCTGTGGCAATGACCAGAATGAGCACTGGGGCGCCAATGACTCCCAGTAGTACCGTAAGCAGCAAGGCCCAAAATAAGAGCGTGGCGACTGCATTTATGAGGATTTTGGCCTTAGTTTGATCTTCGTTTGTGGCAATTTCGCCCAAAATCGGCACAAAAGCTTGAGAAAAGGCCCCTTCGGCAAATAGCCGACGTAGCAAATTGGGTAGTCTAAAAGCCACATTAAAGGCATCTGTCCACTCGGAAGCCCCGAAACTACGGGCAATGAGGGTCTCCCGGAGCAGGCCCGTAATACGGGACAGCATAGTCAGGGAGCTGACCTTGGCAGCGGCAGAAAGCAGATTCATGAGGCGATTTTCACCTATTTATCGGTCGGCTGGGCTTTTTTGCCCCTTTAAGGTAAAATCTTGGGTTTTGGCGAGCTTGCTTATGATTCTGGCAAGTCCGCAAGATTTTTAACTAACCGCATTTTGCAATTTATAGAGGCAAGGTTTAAAGATGGCCAATACAGCACAAGCGCGCAAGCGTGCACGCCAAGCAGTAAAACAAAACGAACATAACTCCAGTTTGCGTTCAAAGCTCCGCACTTCCATTAAGGCAGTTCGTAAAGCGATTGAAACTGGTGATAAAGCTTCTGCAGCGAAAGTTTTCGCGGCAACTCAAGCAACAATCGACAAGATTGCTGACAAAAAGATTGCTCACAAAAACACTGCAGCTCGTCAGAAGTCACGTTTGTCTGCAGCTATCAAGGCGATGGCAGCGTAATACAGTTTTAGTTTTAGGCTGGTCGAAGTAGTTTCGACCTAAGCCCGCTCCTCATCAGAGCGGGTTTTTGTTTTTAAAGCTGGGCTGGGGTTGTTGGGTTGAACTCACACGCCTCTTCGATTGGTAGGCTATTGTCTTTGGCAAAGTTCATGACAAAGTCTAGCGCTCGGGGATCTAGATCCCTCAGTCGAGTATCAATAACAACGCATTTCACTTTTGCAATAAGCACTGGTCTGACATAGGGCGAATAAGTGAAGCGAGGGTCCCCGGAATCACCGGGAGGGCGAAAAGTGGCCATCACCCCGCACAGACGCTCCGCCCAATCGCTGGGTCGAAATGGTTTGCCAGAAGTGGTAATGCCTTGAATGAAAAGCTTTTTGTGGTTCAAGTTCGCGTAATGATGGTTGTAAGAAATAGTATTACTAAGTCCTCTAGCTTAACAGCCCAAGTTGGCCGTAAGATGGCTTTAGGGTCTATTTTCGTGCAGCCGAATGTTTGAAGAAAAAAATGCAAGCCAAAACTTTAGTAGAAAGCTCAACTATGACATCGCTGGCAAAGCCTCAAGTGCCCGGTAAGGTAAAGCACTACCTGCAGTTTTCCGACCTGACTCGTCAAGAGTACGACTATTTACTCAAGCGTTCGGCGTGGCTTAAGGCCAAATTCAAGAGCTATGAAACTTGGCATCCACTGCATGACCGCACTTTGGCCATGATTTTTGAGAAGCACTCCACCCGTACTCGTCTGTCCTTCGAGGCGGGCATCCATCAGCTTGGTGGTCATGCGGTATACCTGAACACCAGAGATACCCAATTGGGTCGTGGCGAGCCTGTAGAGGATGCTGCTCAGGTGATTTCAAGGATGACTGACATCATCATGATTCGCACCTTTGGCCAAGACATTATTGAGCGTTTTGCATCGAATTCACGGGTGCCGGTAATCAATGGCCTAACAAACGAATTTCACCCTTGCCAAGTATTGGCCGATATCTTCACGTTTGTAGAGGCCCGTGGCCCGATTCAAGGAAAGACGGTAGCTTGGGTAGGTGATGCCAATAATATGGCCTATACCTGGATACAAGCGGCTGAATGTTTAGATTTTCAGTTGCGCTTCTCTGCGCCAGAGGGCTATCAGTTGGATGCAACACGTTTGTCGCCGAAATCCGCCAAGCATTTAACCATTTGCGCCGATCCTAAAGAGGCCTGCAACGGGGCTGACCTAGTGAGCACCGACGTCTGGACCAGCATGGGTTATGAAGACGAAAATACTTTACGCATGAATGCTTTCCAGGATTGGATGGTGGATGAAGAGTTGATGGCATTAGCTAAGCCTAATGCGCTGTTTATGCACTGCTTGCCAGCGCACCGTGGTGAAGAGGTTTCAGCAGAAGTGATTGACGGACCACAAAGTATTGTTTGGGAAGAGGCGGAAAATCGTTTGCATGTCCAAAAGGCTCTAATGGAATATTTACTCTGTGGTCGTTTGGATTAAGTAATAAAACTTCAGCAATAAAATAATTAACAAATAACAAGCAATTCGTTTTCATTAATTTTGATTGAATAAGAAAAACATGTCCGATATTAAAAAAGCAGTCTTGGCGTATTCTGGCGGTCTAGATACCAGCGTGATCTTGAAGTGGCTTCAAGATACTTATGGCTGCGAGATCGTGACCTTTACCGCTGACTTAGGTCAGGGCGAAGAGCTGGAACCAGCGCGCGCTAAGGCTTTGCAATTTGGCATCAAGCCTGAAAACATTTTTATTGATGACTTGCGCGAAGAGTTTGTTCGTGACTTTGTGTTCCCAATGTTCCGTGCGAATACGATTTACGAGGGTGAATATTTGTTGGGCACCTCTATTGCGCGCCCATTAATCGCTAAGCGCCAAATTGAAATTGCTCGCTTGACTGGCGCTGACTCTGTATCGCACGGCGCGACCGGCAAGGGAAATGACCAGGTTCGCTTTGAACTAGGTTACTACGCCCTTGAACCAGGAATCAAGGTAATCGCTCCTTGGCGTGAATGGGATCTTCTCTCACGTGAGAAGTTGATGGCTTACGCAGAAAAGCATGGCATTCCGGTTGAGATGAAGCATAAGCAAGGCGGTTCACCGTACTCAATGGATGCGAACCTCTTGCACATTAGCTATGAAGGCCGTCACCTCGAGAATCCAAACGCAGAGGCAGAAGAGTCTATGTGGCGTTGGACCGTTTCTCCTGAAAAGGCTCCAGATGCCCCAGAAATTATCGAGCTCGAATTTAAGGCTGGCGACCCGGTAGCGATTGATGGAAAAGCCTATAAGCCACATGAGTTGTTGGCTGAATTAAATCGTCTTGGTGGTAAACATGGCATTGGTCGTCTCGACCTAGTAGAAAACCGCTTTGTTGGCATGAAGAGCCGTGGCTGTTACGAAACGCCTGGCGGCACCATTCTTCTAAAGGCTCATCGTGGTATCGAAAGCATCACCTTGGACCGTGAAGTAGCCCACTTAAAGGATGATTTGATGCCTCGCTATGCCAGTTTGATCTACAACGGTTTGTGGTGGGCGCCAGAGCGTCTCGCACTCCAAACCTTGATTGACCATACACAACTGGCTGTGAATGGCGTTGTGCGCCTCAAGCTCTACAAAGGTTCCGTCTCCGTGATTTCACGTGATTCAGCAAATACTTTGTTTGATCAAAATATTGCAACCTTTGATGATGACGGTGGCGCATATAATCAAGCAGATGCTGGCGGCTTTATTAAGCTCAATGCATTACGTATGCGTATTGCTGAAACAGCTAGACGTAAGCGCGCCAAGAAATAAAAAACAATAAAACAAGCAAACTATTAGAACCTAACAGAATAGAAAGAACCAAGATGCAATTTGACCAAGTTTCCGTAGGCAAGAAGGCCAATGTATTTTTTGATGGCAAGTGTGTTTCTCATACTGTGACATTGCCTAATGGCGTTCGTAAGTCAGTTGGTGTGGTATTGCCAAGCACCTTGCGTTTTGACTTAAGCACTAGGGAGATTATGGAAGTAGTTGATGGCAATGCTTTTGTCAGCATCAATGGGGCCCCTGAGCAAGAGTTCAAGGCTGGTCAAAGCTGGGAAGTGGAAAAGGGCGGTTACTTCATTATTCGTGCTGAGCAACCAGTGCACTACGTTTGCCATTTTGAATAAATCAAAGGTGCCCACAAACAAAACGCAGACCTCGGTCTGCGTTTTTTATTGGCCTAACATCAATGGATTTGAGTGATGTTGAATTAATTTCTCGGCAAACCCGTAACAACCGTCCCTGGGACGATCACACGCTCAGAGAACCACTGCTTGTTCATTTCCAGTGCATAGCGCACAGCTGCTTTAGGGCAGTGATTGTTGGTAGTTTCAGCCTGCATCTCTTCAATGTTCACAATCTTGCCATCATCTGCAATGAACGCAATCGAGAGCGGGATCTTGGTGTTGTTCATCCAGAAGCAGTGACCAGCTTTTTGTTCGAATATAAATAACATTCCAGAATTGCTTGGCATGCTGGCTCGGTTCATGAGACCAACTTCTCTAGCCTTCGGTGTATCGGCAAGCTCAGCCTGAATACGGTAGATGCCCGTCTTTAATTCAATGTTGGGTAGACCAACGTTAACCTGGGCGAGCGTTAGGGTGGAGTAAAGAAAGAGCGCAGTAGAAAATACTTGGCGCAATAATTGTGAAGTGCTGGAGATTGATATAGACATGCTGTGTATTTTAAGTCATACAAATTGCAGGCGAAAAAAAACCCAGGAACGAATCCTGGGTTTTTAATAATGATCTAAGGACTATTAAGCCGCTTGGATATTGGTAGCTTGCTTGCCTTTAGGACCTTGGGTAATGTCAAACGTTACCTTTTGGTTTTCCTTGAGGGTTTTGAACCCAGGCATAGTAATTGCGCTGAAATGCGCGAACAACTCTTCTTCACCATCATCAGGTTTGATAAAGCCAAAACCTTTTGCATCATTGAACCACTTAACAATTCCGGTCGCCATGCGAACTCCATTACATAAACTTAAAACAACCGTGATGAGGGTAAATACTTTTTAATCAGTCTCAATCCACAACACGCCTAAATAGAACCTCTCTTGAAGCCTACCCCCCGATTGTTTGCCCTTTTTGGAGGGGTGTCAAGGAGTTATATGCCCCTACCCCCTAGTAATTACCCCTTTTTTTATCGAAAAATGCCCCAATATGGGTTTAAGAGGGGTTTTTGCGTGTTTTTCGCAACATGACCCCTGTAAATTAAAGTTTGGATATCTGTGTTTAGAATGTTTCTCATGAGTCGCGCTCCCAAAAATCCCACTATTGGCAACCCCAGCAATCCGTACGTTGAAGATACCCTTCTGCTCGAAAAGCAAATTGAGCAAGTTAAGGCGCCTTCGATGTATAAAGTTTTATTAATGAATGACGATTACACACCAATGGAATTTGTGGTGATGGTGATTCAGGAGTATTTTAATAAGGATCATGAAACAGCTACACGCATCATGTTGCAAGTACATTTAGTTGGCAAGGGTGTTTGCGGAGTATTTACCCGCGATGTTGCCGCTACGAAAGTGCATCAAGTTATCGAACTCTCCCGTGAAGCGGGTCACCCACTACAGTGCACTATGGAGGAAGCATGATTGCCCAAGAATTAGAAGTGAGTTTGCACATGGCGTTTGTTGACGCAAGGGCATCGCGACATGAGTTCATTACGGTCGAGCATTTACTCGCAGCCTTATTAGATAACGCTACCGCGGTAGAGGTCTTAAAGGCTTGCGCAGTCAATATCGCAGAGCTACGCGCTCAACTCAAAAACTTTATTAACGACAACACACCTGTAGTGCCGGGGAATGATGAGGTTGATACGCAGCCCACGCTGGGATTTCAGCGTGTGATTCAGCGCGCCATCATGCACGTGCAGTCAACATCAAACGGCAAGAAAGAAGTGACCGGCGCAAATGTGCTGGTCGCCATCTTCGGTGAAAAAGATTCGCATGCGGTTTATTTCTTGCAACAGCAGGGCGTTACCCGTTTAGATGTCGTGAACTTCATCAGTCATGGTGTGCGTAAAGATCAATCAGAGCATGTCAAGCCCGTTGAGCCTTCGCAGGAGGCTGAGGAATCTGCATCTTCTGGTAAAGAAAGCCCTCTTGAGCAATATACCCAGAACCTCAATGTAATGGCCCGTCAAGGCAAGATTGACCCATTAATTGGGCGCGAGAGCGAGGTAGAGCGCGTGATTCAAGTGCTCTGCCGTCGTCGCAAAAATAATCCGTTATTGGTGGGCGAGGCTGGCGTAGGTAAGACAGCAATTGCTGAGGGCTTGGCCTGGAGAATTGTGAAGGGCGACGTGCCGGATATTTTGGCTAACGCGACTGTTTACTCTTTAGACATGGGTGCTCTTTTAGCGGGCACTAAATACCGTGGTGATTTTGAGCAACGCTTGAAGAGTGTTCTCAAGTCACTCAAAGATCACACTCATGGTGTTTTATTTATTGATGAGATTCATACGCTGATTGGAGCGGGTGCAGCTTCTGGTGGCACATTGGATGCGAGCAATTTATTGAAGCCCGCTTTGTCTAATGGCCAGTTGAAATGTATTGGCGCAACCACATTTACGGAATACCGTGGCATCTTTGAAAAGGATGCAGCTTTATCACGTCGTTTCCAGAAGGTGGATGTTGTAGAGCCAACCGTAGATCAAACAGTGCAAATCTTACGCGGCTTAAAGTCGCGCTTTGAGGAGCATCACAGCGTGAAGTATGCGGCTGGTGCATTAGTTGCTGCCGCAGAACTTTCTGCTCGCTATATCAATGATCGTCATTTGCCAGATAAGGCGATTGACGTCATCGATGAAGCCGGTGCCGCTCAACGTATTTTGCCGAAGTCTAAGCAGAAGAAAACTATTGGTCGCCCAGAGATTGAAGAAATTGTGGCAAAGATTGCGCGCATACCGCCACAATCAGTAACAGTCGATGATCGTAGTAAGTTGCAAACTCTGGATCGTGACATTAAGAGTGTGGTCTTCGGTCAAGATCCTGCGATCGAGGCCTTGGCTAGTGCTATCAAAATGACTCGTGCTGGTCTAGGCAAGATCGATCGTCCAATTGGTTCGTTCTTGTTCTCCGGACCAACTGGTGTTGGTAAGACTGAAGTTGCTAAACAGCTTGCCTACATTCTAGGTATTGAGTTGCTCCGTTTTGATATGTCCGAGTACATGGAGCGTCATGCAGTGAGTCGCTTGATTGGTGCGCCTCCAGGTTATGTAGGATTTGATCAAGGCGGCTTACTCACTGAAGCTGTTAATAAGAAGCCACATTGCGTGCTTTTGCTTGATGAAATTGAAAAAGCTCACCCAGATATTTTCAATATTCTCTTGCAGGTGATGGATCATGGCACTTTGACGGATAACAATGGTCGTAAGACTGATTTCCGTAATGTGATCATCATCATGACTACTAATGCCGGCGCTGAGGCAATGCAGAAATCAACCATTGGCTTTACCAATGCGCGTGAGTCTGGTGATGAGATGGCTGATATCAAGAAGTTCTTTACGCCAGAGTTCCGCAATCGCTTGGATGCCATTGTTTCCTTTAAAGCTCTTGATGAGTCGATCATCATGCGCGTGGTTGATAAGTTCTTGATGCAGTTAGAGGAGCAACTCCATGAGAAGAAAGTGGATGCAACATTTAGCCCTGCCTTGCGAGCCCATTTGGCCAAGCATGGCTTCGATCCTTTAATGGGCGCTCGTCCGATGCAACGCATTATTCAAGACACTGTGCGTAAAGCACTTGCTGATGAGCTGCTGTTTGGTAAGTTAGCTCAAGGCGGTCATGTGGATGTTGATATTGATGCTGATGGCAAAGTCCTATTGAACTTTGATGCTCCAGTATTGCCAGGAAAACGTTCTAAAGCTGATGTAGCACCTGCTGAAGAAATTTAATTCGCTAATTTTTTAAATAAAATCCATCCAAAAAAGGAAGATATGTCTCATCACGATAAATTACTAGAAGCTTTTGAAAACTACAAAGCTGAAAATGAAAAGTTTCAAGGCAAAGGTATTAAAGCTTCTGCAGCACGCGCTCGTAAGGCTTTGCAGGAGATTGCTGGTTCTTGCAAAGAGCGCCGTAAAGAAATTACTGCTGAAAAAGAATCTCGTGAAGGCGCTGGAGCAGGCATGTCACAAGATGCGGCTCGTAAGGCCCATATTCGCAAGTAAGTAATTTGTAATCTAAGAAGAGCCACCTTTGTGAACTGACCCCATAAAGTTGGACAGTTTAATTAGCTTACCAGAAGGGATTGAGTTCGGTAATTTACCGGACTTAATCCCTTTAGTTTTTGCTTGATTCGATCATGGTTGTAGTAATGGATGTATTCACA
>NZ_JACVPG010000019.1:0-8224 GCF_018882045.1 Polynucleobacter sp. Fuers-14
CTATTACAACCATGATCGGATCAAACAAAAACTAAAGGGATTAAGCCCGGTAAATTACCGAACTCAATCCCTCGTGCTAACCTAACTAAACTGTCCAACTTTTGGGGGTCAGTTCATTCGGGCGGTTTTTCTTTTCCGGCGACAGTCTCCTGTGGGTCGGAAGCTGCCATGGTGCATGCCTGTATTAATTTATTAATAGAAAAATCCATGCGCACCAAGTGCTGAAATAAAAATGGTGATTAAGCTCAAAACTAGAATCACTATATGAACAAGTTGGGTTTTCTTGAGATCTTCAATATTGCGACCGTCTTTCACCATCCGTCTATGATTCTTTATAAAAAATGGTTCGATCACAAAAAGAGCAATAACAAACATAAGCCAAACGAGCGCCATGGCATGCATCCAAAAATACTGAGCCTCTAAAAATCGACCCCATGCATTCAGTTTATAGGTCATATAAAAGCCACTTAGTCCAGACAATATCACAACTATCCTTGCAATCGAAGCAAAACGATTCTCGACGGCGTTAAAAATCAATAGTTGCTCGGTTTTGAATGAGGTGCTCCTGATGACCGGAATTAGCACCATGGTCACAAAGGCTACTCCACCCATCCAAATAACAATGCTCAGAATATGAATTGCACGTGCAATGGTTAAATCAGCCATCTAGACTCTTTAATTTTCATTAATTAATCGTTCATTTTGGGATAGGAGATTTTCGCCAATCATTTGGACCCTGGAAAACCATTTGTTAGCCAACTCCTGGTCAAGATGGGAGTCTAGAGCCCCTTTAAATAGTTGCTTCCAGTCTTCCAACAGGTTTGAGTTAAAGCCAGCTGCAAAATGTTTACCAACGGGATCATATTTATAGGGGGCTTGGGGTTTGCCGCCTAAAACCACCCACCAAAAGTCGCCAATTTTTTCTTTATGTCCGGGCCAGTCGTGCACCGCTGAAAATGGAGCAGCTAAAGTGGGGTGGGTTTGGATTTGGTTGTAGAACTCATCAACTACTGAAATAACGGCATCTCTTCCAATGAGATCTGCAAGACAGGTTCGATCTTGGGGCTTTAAGGACATATATAAATGAGAGCTTAATTTGAACTAGCTTCTAGTTCAGCAATGCGCTTACGAAGCATGCGCTGCTCATTAAATCTGGAGGTGTCATCTCGAATAATTGCAGCAACCCCTACAACCTTGCCATCGGGATCAATAATCACGGAGACGGTAAATGCAATCGAGAGCGGTCGACCGGATTTATGGATTGCTGGCACGGTCAGCAGTTTGTCACCATATTGGGTGGTGCCTGTTTGCATAGAGTGGTCATATCCCTCGTTATGCCGCTTGCGAAGGCGCTCAGGAATGATGAGATCTAAGCTGGCACCTAACGCTTCATGTACGCTAAAGCCAAAAATCCGTTCAGCCGATGGATTCCAATAGGTGATTATGCCTTTAGCATCTGAGATAACCGCTCCATCGCCAAGCGATTGAACGAGCGCTTCAAAATTGATATTCATACCAAATCCCTATGCTGATTGAATCGCTACGGATTTAAACAAATTTTCTGTTTGCCATTTAGGCTTGGAAAAATCATGCAAAGAGTACTTATTAAGACCCTTAATGAAATCTGATTTTGCTGATGAGAGAATCCCTTTGAGGCGACACTGCCTATCAATTACGCAGCTATTCTCGCCAGGATTTACGCACTCCAAGAGGTTGCTATCAGGTTCAGTTTGCTCAACCACATCCCCAAGCTTAATTTGATTGGCGGGTATGGCTAATTTTATGCCGCCAGTACGACCGCGAGTAGTTTCGATGTAGCCAAGTAATCCTAGGTGATGCACCACTTTTACTAAGTGATTACGTGAAATTTTGTAAAAGTCAGAAAGCTCAGAAATAGTAGTGCCACCTTGGTTGCTTTGAGCAAGGTGCATCAAGACGCGAAGTGAGTAGTCCGTGTAGGTTGTAAATCGCATTTTTCACCTTATTTGTATATAAGTAACTTATTGACGTTTACCCTTAAAAGATGTATAAATTATACATGTTATTAATTAACAGCCTGCATAGCTTGGTGGCTAATGAATCGTTAGGTCAGGGATATTAATTGTGAGCACAGCATTTATACGATTCTTAAATTTAGTTGATTCATTGGATCGCATGAATCCTGGGAAGACTTTAGATGAAGTCGAAAGAGAATTATTGGGATATGTCTTACGCTCTACCAATGAGGGCCAGTCATTGCTTGTTGGCGATCTTCTTCGGCTAGACAAGATTGGGTCACAGGCAACATTGCATGGAAGGGTAAAAAATCTATCAGCCCTTGGCTATATAAAGCTTGTCACAGACAAAGAGGATGGCCGTAGAAAGTTCGTTACCCCCACAAAGATGGCTTTTAAATACGGCGAATTTATGTCTAAATGTCTAGAAGATGCGCTGAAGACGTAAGGCGGTAAGGGGTAAAAATGGTTTGATAAAGAACTCCATCCCTAATCATGACCCAAACTTTTAAGTGAAGCCATCTTTGACAGTTTATGTTTGGGTGTTCGCTATGGGTCGGTAACTGTCTAATTGGCCAAACAGGCTCAGATGTCTCAAAACGGCCAATTAAAGCCAATCTTATGGCACTATAGCTCGATGAATTCTGATGATCTGAACCTTTTTTCCTTAGTAGCCGATGCCGGTAGCATCTCTTCAGCAGCGCTAGCTGCAGGTTGCGATGCATCTACTCTTAGCCGAAAGATTAGTCAGCTTGAGGCAGAAGTAGGTACTCGGCTATTCAGGCGAAGTGGTCGTGGAGTTGCTCTCACTCCCCAAGGCGAATCTTTGCTTGATCATGCAAAGCAGGTAAGGGTTTTAATTGAGCAGGCTGTTAAAGCTTTGTCAGATCAAGAATGCTTAGATCCCCTAAAAATTCGGATTGCAGCTCAACCAACGATCGCAAAAGTGCTTTTTGGCGACTTGTTCCATGCTATTTCAAAGCGTTATCCGCATAGTCAAATACATTTTTCTGAGGGGCTGGCTAGTGGGATTCTTCCTAGCTTGCATGCAGGTGAGGTAGACATTGCGCTACTGTATCGGCCCGAGTATGCAGCTGGCCTGAGTTACGAACCTTTGGTATCAGAGGGGCTCTGCCTTTTGACTCCCAATGACTATTCAATTGCTCAGCAAGCAATTGAAGTTGCTGATCTTGCGACTTTCCCATTAATTTTGCCAAGCACCCACCATGGATTGAGGGTAATGATTGATTCAGTCTTGACCCGTCACGGAATGACTCCTAATGTTGCGCTGGAAAGCGACAGCTCTATTGCGATTACGATGCAGCTAGTTCATAAAGGATGTGGATGTACGTTACTTCCTTTGGCTGCTGCTGCTGAGGAAGTGGCGTTAGGGCGGTTGAAGGCCTATCCATTAGCGGATTCTGAGTTGCAAAGATGTGTGGCTCTTGTGGTTGGTAAAACATCTATCCAGCCCAACGCTCTATGGGTTCTCAATAAGTTAATTCGGGATGTTGCTCACAATTTAATTGCGAGCAATGAGTGGCCTGGCGCCCAGTGGATTGGGCAGCAGGCCGTTAAAACAGATGACTAGACTCCCATTAGTGAGTTTTTAATCTCGCTTGCGGTGTAATTTGCGCCGGATCTGTGCAGAGCTCTAGTAGTGCTGCTCTGCCAGATCTTTTTGCTCGCTGAAAGGCTTCCGCAAAGTCTTCATCTTTTTCAACTCTTTCAGCATAAGCGCCAAAGGATTGAGCGAGCGCTACAAAGTCTGGGTTTACAAGGTCGGTAGCTGAAACTCTGCCTGGGTACTCTCGCTCTTGATGCATGCGAATTGTTCCCAGCATGCCATTATTAACAACGATCACAATGATTGCAGCTCCGAACTGAATAGCTGTCGCAAGCTCTTGTGGATACATCATGAAGCACCCGTCACCAGCAAAGCAAACAACAGTACTTTCAGGTCGCTCAATTTTCGCAGCAATAGCAGCTGGCAAGCCATAGCCCATTGCGCCGTTGGTTGAAGCTAGCTCAGTTCCCAGCTGCTTATATTGAAAGAAGCGGTGAACCCAGACCGTGTAGTTTCCTGCACCATTACAAATAAAGGAATCCTCTGGCAAGCTCTTGGATAGGTGAGCAACCACATGCGAGAGTTCAACCCCGGTTTGCTCTGGTGATCTTGGTACCGGGCTATTGTGGGCTATATAGTTTGCACGAGCTGTTTCTGTCCATTTCCCCCATGCAGGAGGGGAGACGAGGTCTGGTAATTTATCAAGCGCGGATATGGTTGCTTCTACAGTGGCGCAAACAGGTACATCAGCATGAAATACGCGATTAATCTCTCCAGCGTCAGCATGTGCATGAACTAACTTTTGATCTGGAAGCGGGCTTTTAATAATCTCGTAGTTTCCCGATGTCACTTCTGATAGGCGACTTCCCAGAACTATCAATAGATCGGATTGTTTAACCTGATCCGCGAGCGCTGCCGATATGCCAAGCCCTAGCTGGCCTACGTAGTGTGGATTCCTATTGTCTAGAACATCTTGACGGCGAAATCCGGCTGCTACGGGAAGATTAAAGCGCTGCACAAATGACTTCAAATGATGCTGTGCCTCTGGTGTCCATCCAGTTCCCCCGACGATTACCAATGGGCGCTGTGCATTTTTTAGTAAAGCTTCAATTTCTGAGATTGCTGTCGGAGCTGGATGACTTTCTCCAACAAGTGCCTTAGGTAGATCGAGTACATTAGCCGTTCCAAAAAGAACGTCCTCTGGTAAGGCAATCACAACAGGCCCTTTACGGCCAGACATGGCTACATTAAATGCGCGATGAATGATCTCAGGAATGCGATCAATAGATTCTATTTCAGTTGCCCACTTCGCTACGCGGCCAAACATTTGGCGGTAGTCTATTTCTTGAAAACCTTCACGCTCTTTAATACCAGTCCCCACTTGTCCAATGAAGAGAATCATGGGGGTGGAATCTTGCATTGCCGTATGCACCCCGTTGGCAGCATGAGTAGCCCCCGGACCGCGCGTCACAAAAGCAATGCCAGGACGTCCGGTTATCTTGCCGTAAGCATCAGCCATATTAGAGGCTGCGCCTTCATGTCGTGTATTGATAGTTTTAATTTCTTGATGTCCTGCAAGAGCATCAAGCACTGGTAAATAACTTTCTCCGGGAACGCAATAAATAGTATTTACTGAATTTCTACATAAAGCCTCTACGAGAATTTGACCGCCATTGCGAAGATCTTTTGAATCGTTATTCATATTCAACTTATATTTATAGGTTTTTCGGTCTGGGCGAAAGGGTCGCTCAATCTAAAGATAGATTAAGTTTAGGTGCTAAGTTTTGCCAGCGAGCTGCATCTTCATTAACAAATTTTGTAAATGCTGCTGGATCAGTGCCAACAAATTCAGAGCCCGTATCGTTGATAACCTTTTTAAATTCAGGCGATTTCATGTAGCTCACAGTTGCCTTATTAATTTGGGTAACCACTTCTTTTGGTGTACCAGCAGTGGTAAATAGCCCATACCATGCATAAGACTCAAAGCCTGGGAGGCCTGCTTCTTCAAAGGTTGGTACTTGGGGAAGGTTTGATGCGCGACGTTTTCCAGATACGGCGATAGGCTTCAGTTTTCCTGCTTTAATCATTGGAATTGCAGCAATAGTACTGTCAATTAACATCGGAACATGGCCACCTACAACGTCTGTTATTGCGGGTGCAGAGCCTTTGTAAGGAATGTGGCTCATGGTTAAACCTGTGCGATTTTGAAATAATGCACCCGTCATGTGTTGGGTTGTGCCATTGCCAGCTGATGCCCATTGAAAATTGCCTTTTTGGTCTTTTATGTAAGCAATTAACTCCTGTAGATTGTTCACTGGGAGCGATGGATTTACCAAAATAACCTGAGGCACTAGGAGTAAGTTGGTAATCGGTTGGAGGTCCTTCTGGGGATCAAATGACATATTTTTATAAAGATGCTTATTGATCGTGATTGGGCCACTTGCAGTAATTAAAAGGGTGTAACCATCGGGCTGCGCTTTAGCCACTAGGCTTGTTCCGATATTGCCGCCGGCGCCTGGGCGATTGTCGATGATGACGGGTTGGCCAAATGCTTGCGATAAGCCTTTTGATACAGGGCGAGCAGCTAAATCAGATGGACCGCCTGGGGGCCATGGAACAACCACGGTAAGGCTTTTATCTGGCCATGCATAACTTGTTGTGGCTGCACCCATTAAGCAGAGTGTAAGCAGGGCTTTTTTCAGTAAAGTAATTTTCATGTCGGCCTTTCTGGTGCTGCAGTTAATGGGTGAAAAAAACTCAAGCTAGGCCCCGAGTTTTATTTGAGAAAGCCTGGAAAGTATAGGAATGGATTGATGGTTATGGTAGCGATCTCATGCATTTCTGGTTTGCATTAACTGCAAGGCAGATTGTGGGCTAATGATCTATATTTGGCTCCACTCTAATTGGCTTTGGTTTGTTGCTAAGCAAACATAAGGTATTGACTAAGAAAGAACAAGATGACTATTGCAGGAAACATGATTATTGGACAAGAGCTAGTTAAAGGTTCTAAAAAGGCCATTTACGGCATTAATCCTGCAACTGGTGAGAATCTTGAGCCAGCCTATTTGGGCGGTGGAGCACAAGAAGTTGAGCGTGCTTGCGCACTAGCGGAGCAAGCATTTGATGTATACCGTGAAACCGATTTAGAGACCCGCGCCAAGTTCTTGGAGCAGATTGCTGCTAATTTAGCGGCTAATGGTGCTTCCATTGTTGAGCGCGCTGGCTTAGAGTCAGGCTTACCAAAAGCTCGTCTCGAAGGCGAGCTGGGTCGCACCATGAACCAACTCAAACTCTTTGCTGAAGAAGTAAGAGCAGGGCGTTGGTTGGGTGTCAAGATTGATACCGCCATGCCAGAACGTACACCATTGCCACGCTCTGATATTCGTTTGCGTCACATTCCCTTGGGCCCGGTTGTTGTCTTTGGCGCTAGTAACTTCCCATTAGCATTTTCTGTAGCTGGTGGCGATACTGCTTCTGCCTTAGCTGCTGGTTGCCCGGTAGTTGTCAAAGGCCATTCTGCCCACCCTGGCACTTCCGAGTTAGTCGGTAAAGCCATCCAAGCTGCTGTCAAATCATCTGGCATGCCAGAAGGCACATTCTCATTATTGTTTGGTTCTGGCGCTGATATTGGTTCTGCTTTAGTGGCCGACCCCCGCGTCAAAGCGGTTGGATTTACTGGTTCACGCTCTGGTGGTGTGGCGCTCATGAAGATTGCGGCAGCAAGACCTGAGCCAATTCCGGTTTATGCGGAGATGAGTAGTATTAATCCAACTTATCTCTTGCCTGAAGCATTAAAGAATCGTGCAGATTCTATCGCTACTGGATTTGTTAATTCCATGCTCATGGGTTCTGGTCAGTTCTGCACCAACCCGGGCCTGTTGATTGTGAGAGAGGCGCCTGAGTTAGATGCTTTTATTGGCAAGATTACCGATCTCGTTACAGTGGCTCAGCCAACTACCATGCTGACTCCCGGTATTCATCAGGCCTTTGAATCTGGGGTTGCCAAACTCAAGGGTAATACTAATGTCGAGTTATTGGCCCAAGCGCAAGACAATAGCGCTCCAAACCAATGTCGTGCACGCCTATTTGTAACAACAGCCCAAGCATTTTTAAAGGACCATGCGCTGCGTGATGAAGTATTTGGTTCTAGCTCATTAATTATTAAGTGCAAGAGTGATGAAGAAATCCTTGAACTAAGCAATAGTCTTGAAGGTCAGCTCACCGCAACTGTTTTGATGGACCCCAGCGACAACACTGCATTCGTGAAGAAGTTATTGATTATTCTTGAGCGTAAAGTAGGGCGCATTCTATTTAATGGCTACCCAACGGGTGTTGAGGTCTGTCATGCGATGGTTCATGGTGGACCATTTCCGGCAACATCAGACAGTAGAACCACCTCAGTTGGTACCGAGGCGATTTGGCGTTTTTTAAGACCAGTTTCCTATCAGGATTTTCCAAGCAACTTATTGCCCGAATCATTAAGAGACGGCAGTTCTGTACCCAAGCTGGTTAACGGTAAGTAAGTAAACAAGGAAACCACCTACGTGAACTGACCCCCAAAAGTTGGACATCAAGTCCAACCAAGGGGGTTTTGTTTTATGAGCAAATACAGTACGCAGTTCAAGCTAAAGGTAGTTAAAGAGTATTTAAAGTTTGGCGGTCT
>NZ_JACVPG010000020.1:0-11246 GCF_018882045.1 Polynucleobacter sp. Fuers-14
CGTTAAATGTTCCCATGGCAAAAGTACCGCCGTTAATGGTGACAACACCGCTATCGGGCATGACATTGCTTACGCCTAAGGCGAGCGTACCAGCAGAGATAGTAGTGCCACCAGTGTAGGTGTTGGTGCCGGAGAGGGTTAAGGTACCGGTGCCGGTTTTGGTGAGGGAGCCTGAGCTGCTGATTGCACCACTGATGGTCAAGCTAGTACCAGTCACATTAATAGTGGAGTCAGCTCCTAAGCTAACTGCGCCCGATAAGCTAGAGGTGCCCGTACTCGTGGCTAAGGTGCCGCCATTCAGGGTAATGGCTTCTGCACCGACTGTGACATTTTGAAGATCTAAGACGGCAGCGCTACTGATCGTAGTGCCGCTCGCGGTAGTACCTAATCCAGCAGCATTGGTAATGGCTAAGGTACCTGCACTAATCGTAGTAGCACCAGTGTAGGTGTTGGCACCTGAGAGGGTTAAGGTACCGGCACCCGATTTAGTAACAGCGCCAGCACCCGAGATCAGACCCGATAACGTACCAGTTGCGCTACTGCCACCCACGTTAAAGGTCTTTGTACCTGTCACCGCAATATTGCCTGCCCCACTAATCGAGCCTGTAGTCGAAGTTTGGCCACTATTTAAAACCAAGGCCCCACTGGCACCGGTAGATGTAATCGCACTGTTCACATAAATATTTCGATAAGCACTCAGCGTGAGAGTGGTGTTGGCAAACCAAGTAATAGCATCACCCACATAAATATCGCCATTACCGGTGCTCGTTCCACTACCACTACAGGTCACGTTAGTACATGTAATTGAACTTGCGCTCGTAGTCAGTGTCACATCAGCATTTGCTAATGCAGCGCCGATGGTCGCACCAGAGATATCCCCACCACTAGAGGCAATCGTTAAATCATACGGATCAAGTAACCACTGCCCTTTGGTGCCCACGCTATTGCTAGCAGTGCTGGCGTTAATAGCAATGCCATCGGCAATACTTAAGTGGTTTGCTGAAGTTTCAATTAAGCCCCCATTGCCAGTGCTGCCAGCGCCCTTGGCTTGGTAGGTGCCAGCATAAGAGGCCTCATCACCCCAATTAAGGATGTTGCCGCCATTGCCACTCGTTAATGCATTGGCAGTCAAAGTCGTGTTTTGATCAATCGTGGTGAGCGCTGAAGTGGGCAGTGCGACTAGATTATTTAAGCTCGGTAGTAGTGCAGCTTGGGTGGCACTATCAGAGAGAGGATTGAGTTTGAAATTACGACCAGTGATGATATTGCCACCACCCAATGTGCCATTGGCACTGATGTTTGCACCAATTAAAGAGGTGCTAATAAGACCAGACTGGGCAATCGTACCGCCTAAACCAGCGCCACCATTGGTTTGCACATAGCCCGTATTTTGATAAGTGCCCGCTGGGGAAGATAGGATGATCAGACCACCGTGATCACCATTGGCCACAATCACCCCAGCACTAGATAGTGATAGGTTGCCGGCAATCGTAATTGTGCCGCCGGTGGAACTGATAGTTGATGCCGTGGTTGAGCTAACGGTTGATGCTGCGCTGGCTGCGCCAGAAGCAAATACGAAGCTAGAAGAATCGAGGGAGGTATTACGAGAGAGGATGCTGGTGATGACGGTGTAGCTAGGATCACTGGAGTTACTGCTGGAGTCACTGCTGATGGTGCTATTACTATTCAAACTGATAAGGCTGTTTACGAAAGTGCGCATTGCAGGCGGCGCTAAAGTCGAGCCACTACCAATGGCATTGGCTACGCCAATTTGCACACTGCCACCGGCTAACAATCCATCACCCGAAATCAAAGAGCCAGTTAAGGTGGTTGCTACTTGACCAGCGAGCACAATCGTGCCGCCAGTACCACTTAAACCGAGAGCATCGACTACGCCACTACTACTGACTTTACCGGCAGTAGAGATAATGCTGATCGTGCCACCACTAGTTCCGTTAGCAGTAATGGTGGCATGACTACCAATCGTAATATCACCACTGGCGATGATATTAATAACCCCGCCAGCAGAAGTATAAGTATTAGTATCGAGAGTTAATCCACCATTGACGGCATGAGTCACATCGCTGGCATTGAAAGATTCACGACGTTTTGTATTATAGGTAGTAGAACTATTACTTGAACTGGTATTAGTACTATTCCCAGAATTAGTCGAACCATTCGATCCAATAGAGCCCAAGATATTAATAATGGTACCTGCTAAATAAATATTACCGCTGCTATTATTGCTACTGCCATTCGTATTCACTGAACCATTGACATTAATCGTTTGGGCTACTGCATAAACATTACCTGCAGTAATATGATTATTAATATTAATCGTGCCGCCCTCAGCCCATAATGTCAAACTCGTTGCAGTATTACTAGAGAAAATATCTGCGCCTGCTGCCAAAGTTAATACGCCAGTAGTGCTAGTAGTACTCGTTGTGCTATTGCCCCAAGCAGAAGAACTTCCAGTCACATCCAAAATCACATTGCTCGTGTTCAGTGCGCTAGAGATCACAGCTGCTGCTGCCGTATCAATCGTCAGATCAATCGGGTCTAAGAGCCAAGTACCCGCCTTGCCATTGGCTGCGCTGGTGTTGATCAGCGCAGTGCTAGCGATGCTGACATTGCCTTTAGAACTCGTTTCTATAAAACCACCATTGCCCAGCAAGCTGCCAGCCATCGCATTGAGCGTGCCTGCAATCACGGTTTTAACTTGGGACCAAATGGCGATGATGCCGCCATTGCCACTAGCCGTACTAGAAGCATCGACTACCGCCCCTGCTTCCACGCTCACCGTGCTAGCCATGACACCCGTGCTATACGCACTGGCTGCTTGGCTAGCTACTAGGCTTTGGGCCTGAGCATTAGAAAGAGCGCTTGGATTGGTGCTATTAACTTGGCTACCACCGGTTAGCGCGGTATTGGCTAGGCCGATATTGACTTGCCCGCCGCCTGCAGTACCTGTTGCGCTGGTACTCGATGTGGCTGCCAAAGTGATATTGCTACCCACTAAGTTAATCTGTCCCCCAGTTGAACTGGTGCCAGTACTCGCGGTCCCCGTGCTATTAGCAGCGATAGTGCCTGCTTGCGTGATGGTATTGGCCACTAGCTCGACGATACCGCCTTGGGAGCTCATCGAAGAAGCGGAGATACTGCCCGTATTTTTAATCACCGAGGCCGATAACTGATTGGCCGCACTAGCCGCCAAAATTACAATACCGCCTTGCGCTTCAATCACATGCGCATTGGCAATGAGGGCGTTATAGACCCCCACATCGACTGTCATACTGAGTAATTGGCTCGCGGAGAAGTTTAGGGTGATCTTTTGACCAGCGCCTAGGGCTACTGCTCCCCCTTTGCTGGCTATTAAATACCCTTCATTGCGCACTTCTGGTGCTAATAGGGCCACATAATTAGCTACATTAATGCGTCCTTGGTTCACTACTGCGCCAGTGCCATTGCCACTAAAAGTTAAACTGCCATTACTCTCCATGAAGGTTTTATTGGCAATATCCATCGTTGTAGCAACCACTCCCGGGGCATTGACCTGCGCTCCCTTACCAAAAGTAACCCCGTTGGCATTGACAAAAATCACATTGCCATTGGAATTAACAGCGCCATTAATCATGGAGGCAGTCGCGCCTGTCACGCGGTTTAAGGTAGTGGAATTGGCTCCTGGGGTATTAAAGTTCACGGTGGCTTTACTGCCCACATTAAAACTATCCCAATTAATCACCGCCCGTTGTGAGCTTTGATTAACAGTCAATACAGGGGCTGCGCCCCCAGTTTGACTCATCACTGCTTGGCCTGCTACTACCTGACCATTGGTTGGTAAGGCATTAGTCGCTATATCAGCACCAAAAGCCAGTGAGGCTGAGCCAACTAAGACTGCACAGGCCATACTGACCTGACTTGAAAGCACAAAAACCCGCTTCACCTTGGAAGGTGAACGGGAATTTGCAGCCCAAGAGGTATGACGGGTATGGCTTATCAAGTTTTACAGTGATGGGTTTTCTTAAAAATAAAAAGGCGCTTCTAGTTGACAACAACCAAAAGCACTTTCGTTGAAGAAATAATATCGACTGGAGAACTACAAAAATATCCCCTATTTAGGGGGTTTTTTGAAATAAATTGTGTTTTTTACACTTATTTTTTAGTTAGCCGAGCAAATTGGCCGATGCTTGGCCCAAATGTTGATTGCTAGCCATGTCAGCATTTCAAAGCCGCCACCCTATTTCTCATGGCGCAATGCAGTGACTTCTTTAAAAACATCCAACCACACTACTATAGACGCACTATTGAACGCAGAACATGCGCATGATTGAACATTGAATGATCAACGACTGGAAATTTAATACTCTCAGATTTGAATTGAAGAAATTATCACCGCGCTCTAATCATCAACTTCCCTGTGCGGTTAATATTAATCAGCACTTATTGCAAGTAAAGATACAGATCAAAGCATACTTTTCACGGTTTGCTGACTTTGTTGATAATATCCATCCTTGTGAACGCCTGTTTTTTTATTATCTACCAAGAAATGACTCTTAAATATTATTTTTCATGTAGAAAATAGATGGCTATTCTAAATGTGGCTGATTTCTCTGAATCAATCGGAATAATTAATATATTAACAGCGCATTAGATATTTTTAATCGATGGTACTGATTAAAGTCTGGTGTTTGACCGTAAAACTTATTGGTTTAGGTAAGTTAATATTGGCTTAAATTAATAGGGGTCAGGTGTTTTTCACATGATGCTAAATAAAAAAATTAAGCTAGTCATGGTCATTCTATTAATCTAGATTGGTATTGCCCCAAAGCAGTGCAAACGATCTCAATACCCATTCAAGTTGAAAGTGGCGATGACTCCAGCCTGCATCTTCATTCACTTAACGGAAAGTATTCCCCTCATTTAACCGGGGCGGCCAGCGATGATGACTCCATTTCAATCATAGCCGCTAACTTATGCATTGAATTGAGGGGATTCATAAAAGCTAAAACAAACAACCGCCCATTACTTTGACGTTTTTGATCTAGCATTGCGCGCAAGAGCGGAGGCTTCTTTGATATTTTGATAGCTTCAGTGGCAGAAGGCAAACCCTGAATCTGAGAACTGGCAACAGTCACATTAACTAAAGCTGACTATTAAAGAGAAAGGAGTCTTATTGTAGACCCCCGCATTTAGGGGTCACATCAATCAAGGATATTAAAGCCTCAAGTTGATATTGTCACCCAAACTCAGCGGGTCCCAAAATCGGCATAGACGATCAAATTCATTTCTACTGTAGCACCAACACTTCTTGCGATGAGCCCTTGATCAAGCGGGACTTTATTTCTTAAAAGGCGGTCATCCCACATGAGTAGGGACCGACTTAAGCACTCGAAAGTAGAATGCTTAGCATCGCAGATGGCCGCTTGCAAAGACTGGGTGATCGATGCTTGAAAGTAGTTCGGCATTGAGTTGCGAAAGTGCCCGGATTTCCCCGCTTCTTAAGTGGCCACATCAATCGAAGACGGAAGGCCAAACAACCATATTCGACTGTAGCGCGATAGGAGTTGCTTGAATCCCCCAAAAAGAGCCAAGCATCCACTACTCCCTCATTACCAATTAAAGCAAAATCAGCATGCTGCCCATCATCACTCTCAGAGCTAAGCGTTATGATGCAATTAATTGGAAAATAAAAATAATCACAGCTCGGATTTGAAAACAATAAAACCTCACCAGCTTTAAGCTCGACTAAATTAAAGTCGCCACCCCACCGCCTGATATCTTGTGGGCAAATTCCATCAACAATTCGGTTTTTCCAATCATCCTACCAAATCTGTTTAGCCAATAAGGGTTAAAGGGCTTAGTCGAGAGTTCGAGCCTTGCCTTACCTACCAACATTACTAAGCCGGCCTTCTATGGGCTGTTGTAATTTCCAATATCTCTTGGAAGGCGTCATTCTTATTCTTAAGTTGTCAAGAGTGCTACATATAGTAGCAAAAAGCGGTATTAAATTAGGGGTTTATGTTTTATACACAAGCCCGCCAATCATGCCCCTTGCCTTGGAATTGCATCGCATCTCTTTTGCTCTAAAAATATTGACAGCAATAGCTATCTCGAAAAAAAGGGGTCAACCTAAAGACTGACGCAATCTGTAATGGGGATTGCGTGCAAAAGGTAACTCACCTCGAATTTTGCACCAAACCAGTTATTGGCAACCCTCCATCGAGAGCGATTGAAGCATCAATGCAGAAGTCAGTCTTCAAGCAATGTGTTTAACGTGGTGGCAATGTTGCCACTTCAAATCAGCGTTCCCATTTGCGCAATAGTTCAAGATGAAATTGAACTACATTAACAAAAACGGCGTGATCGTTTAGCAAACAAGCACGCCCCGCAAAATTCCCAAAGTGAATCCCTAAAATTTGTAACCCACTCCAGCTAAAAATTGGTAAGCGTTTAATGAATTGGCATTGCCATTTAACTTACCACCGCTAGGATCTAATGTAATAGTAGTAACGGGCATCTTATATCCATAGTAATTTACCTCTCCAAAACCATAAAATCCGCCTGAGATGATTTGCTTATAACCAAGACCTACAACAAAACCGCCCGCTTTTTGATTCCCAGACTCCGCCCCTCCAGATCCTGATTGCATTTTTGAGGATACTTGCTCTCCAGAGAATCCCAACTTGGCATAAGCTAACTTATTTTGATCAATGATGTAGCCAGGGCTAATGTAAGCACTAATTCTATTGGCAATACGGTAATCATAAGCATACGAGGCGCTCAAGTCGCTGACTGTAGAGTTGGCAGTAGATGTTTTTACAGGCAAACCAGAATAATCCAATCCCACCCCCAAACTAAATTGTGGGCTAATGACTGAGATATAGCCAACTCCAACAACAAGGGCGGGGGATAGAGCGCTAGAGCTCGAAGTGCTAGATCCACTATAGCTGCCACCTGAATTAACAATCGTCGGAGATGCGCCACCTATTACATTATTCTCAAAGCCCACGCCAAGCTGTCCGTAAAATCCCTCAAAAGAAGATTGGGCATGAGCGAAACTTGTGCTGGCAATCACAAGAATTGAAGCTGTAATCCATTGATAACGTTTCATTTTTTTCTTAATATCGGGTGCATTATTTATTCTTTTTAGACTCTTGAGCGGGGGCATCTTTAGGCCTGCAAGCCAAAGGCTTGCCTTCAGGGGCCCAGCAAAGTCCAGTGATATTTCCGTCTGGAGTCTTAAACCCACATTCCCGACCAATAGCAAGACTTTTGCAAGCCTCAAGGGCCTCTGGTGGCGGCTTTCTGGGCGGGTTTTCGGATGATGGCTGAGCAAAAACATTGCCGCAAATGAGTTGAGAGCCCATAACCAATGCCCCGATCAAGACAATCTTCATTTCATTTAAATGGTGGCGAAAGAACTTCATCTATCAATTCCTTTTTAAATAGCGTCTTTTATCCTGCTCTAAGACCAGCTTGAGAGTGCAAAGGAAAATTGTCAGCCGCCCAGGGGTAAAGCGGCTTTAAGGATGTGTAAAGATTTGCAAAATCGGACCCATGACATTGGGGCCGCGCAATTTAGGTGCGCCTCTAACAATTTTGCGTTCAGGTGATAGGCATTATTGAACGCCAAACAAATGCACCACTTGAATAGGGGATATCTATTGAAAATTGATCAGCCTATATTAAATGCTCTTATTTAATTTGGGCAACACAGTAGAAGATGAGCCACCAACATACTATTAACCAAGCGTCTATCTCCTGCAATATGGATCAAATTATCATTGAACTACACAACCTGGCGAGAGCCCTCTATACACAGCAGCTGGAGAATAAAAATGATTGCGATTATTCCTTAAGCGTAGCTCATGACAGGCTAAGAATGATTGCTCAAGATCTTACGACAGTAGCAAAGGATCTCAAGATAGCCAGGCTCACTGCTAGGTATAAAACTAATAATTAATCTTTAAAAAATATATCTGCATGCGATAGTTGAACAACCGTATTGCAGGAATGATTGCCAGAGATTTGGAGTGTATCAACTGCAATCTGAGGACATCGTTGGAAGCATAATAGTGATAGATAAACCTCCTGTAGGGGCATTTTTCGCAGAAATATTTCCCCCATGGGCTTTAATAATATTTTCACAAATTGCCAACCCCAAGCCAAACCCTAAAAAATGTTGCCCTGAAGCGGCGCGAAAAAATGGACTAAATAAAGAGCTTAAATCCTCTTCAGCCACCCCATCTCCTTGATCTGAAATAGTTAAAATAATGGAGGCATCATCAAGCAAAGCACTTTGAATCGATATATTGCCATCAACACGGCAGTACTTAATTGCATTTGATACAACATTACCGATTGCCCTGTGTAAAAGCCTAGCATTACCCTTGACCATTAAGTGCGCTTGCTCAGAAACTATAAGTTGACAATTTTTTGCCTCGGCCTCTAGCGTAGACTCTTGCAAAATTTCGTGAATAATGGTGCTTAAACTAATGGCCTCCTCAAGATTGATATGAATTCCAGACTCTAATCTAGAAAGTGTTAGCAACTCCTCTAATAAGGCGTTCAAGCCCAGGGTCTCACGCTCAATTCTGCCCAAGGAGTCATGAAGTCTATGAGGCTGTTGCCTGGCCAAATCCGAAGCAGCCTGAAGACGCGCAAGCGGGGAGCGCATTTCATGGGAGATCTCATGCAATACTTTTTTTTGCGCCAGCATGAGCGCTTCCAAGTGGCCCGCCATACTATCGAAACTCACCCCTAATTCAGCAAGTGTATTGCTACCCTTGCCCATGGCATCACCCAATCGGGTGTTTAATTTTCCACTTGCTAAACTCCCGAAAGCTGTCCGCAACCTATCAATTGGACTAGCAAAATAACGGGACAATAACCATGCAAAAATAATACTGAATAATAATCCCAAGATTATGGGTGGCACGGGTACAGGAACGGCGATCTCACGACCATTAATCAAAATAGGGATCTCTTCAGCGGGCCGAGGCTTAAACAAGCGAAATAATGCTAGGTAACTCTCATCCTTGCTTGCGCCTACTCTTTGAATTGCGATTGTCTCATTTGGGCAGCTCTCTAAGAGCAGCGGGTTATTCAATTTGCCATCTTCTTTAAATGCGTAAACACGAACTTGAGACCCAGGGGGCTGCTGTGCAATATAACTTCTTAAGGCTTGCCCCCCGCCGCTACTGAAGATTTTTGAAACAGACTCCAGTGTCGTCAAATGTTGGGCATGCCCCCTAATATCGCGATTGAACCATTGCTCAATAAGCGGACTTGCCCGATTTAGCATGGTCACTGCCACTACAGTTGAAACCTGTGAAGTCAATATGATAAAAAAGAAGCGCCAAAATAGTGGTTTCATATTACCTTCGAAGTAATTGATAGCCCCTGCCAAAAATTGTTTCAATATGTACAGAGCCCTCATCAAAGACCTCTAGCTTACGGCGAATACTGCTTATGTGAACGTCAATACTGCGGTCATAGCGTGATGGGTGGCGACCCAATGCCCCTTGTGATAATTTTGTTTTATCTACCACCCCTCCTACGTTCTTAGCCAAAATTAAAAGCAAACTATATTCAGTACTTGTAAGCCTTATAACCCGGCCATTTAAGGTGACCGATCTTGCTGCAGAACGCAACACCAACCCATTGACAATGATATCGTCAAACGGGGTAGTAGTAGCAAAACTACTATTCGTGCGGCGCAATACCGCACGAATACGAGCAGCAAGTTCGCGTGAGGTGCACGGTTTTGTAATGTAATCATCGGCACCCTTCTCCAATCCAATAATACGGTCGACATCATCCCCTTTGCCAGTAAGCATAATTAGAGGCAAAGCACTGGCTCCTCTAATTTCATTTAAAGCATCTAAGCCACTTTTACTTCTAGGCATCATAAAATCAAGTACTGCAATATCAAAGCACCCATTTAAGGCTGAATCTATACCAGCTTGTGCGTTATGAACAGCATGGACCGCAAAACCGTCTCGCTCAAGGTAGCTTCCCAGCAATTCAGTCAACTCAACATCATCGTCAACCAATAAAACCCTGGGTGCAATTGAGCTTAGGGGCGCATCAGCAGGAGAAAGCCCAGCTTGATTTATATTTTTTTTCATAAAGTGCAATTAAAAGAGTTGTAGGAGCGAATCTCAAGCCATATCAAAAATCTTTACATACATTTACAAGTTATTTACGGCGATTTAAAGGCTAGCAATTCAGAATCACATTTAAATGAACCGCATCACAAAATGATACGCAAACCAAGTTATATGTAATTCTTATCGCAGCACCATCTAATGAACCTTTTCTTGCAAACCATTGCCGATAAATCAATACGAGGCGCTTGCCCTAAATATGGGGCTAATAAAGCAACATTGCCCTCGCTCTTGAGTGTAACCAGTAAAGCTTAAGTCGTAGCCATTTATTGTGATCAACAACTCAAAAATATTAATCGACAGTAGTTTTTTTGACGGCATAGCTCTACCAGTCTTTATAAAAGATCTGAATGGCAAATTCGTCTATTGCAATCAACCGTTTGTAGAGTTTTTGGGTATATCCATTCAGCAAGTTATTGGACTGTCTGACTCCGATATCAGACCGAGGAAATTCAGCGTTGAATATGCCAAAGCTAATGAAGAATTATTTAGATTGAATAAGGAGCAGTCCCATCAGTTAATTACCCATGAATCATCAGCCAAGGAAAAAATAGTTTTTAAAAAAATACCCCTTTGCAATCTCGATAATGATGTCATTGGCTGGATTGGATCGATAAATGATGGCGGCCCTATAGATAAAAGTATTGCAACGAGAAACGATAAGTTGACCCACAGAGAAAATGAAGTTCTGTCTCTGCTTAGCATGGGCCTTTCAGTTAAGGGTATTGCCATCAAACTTCACATTTCCCCGCATACCGTTAGCCATCACCTTAAAGAGGTGTATACCAAACTCGATGCCCACTCCAAAAACGAGGCTGTTTTTAAAGCAAATTCATGAGGAATAGCCTTAAAAATCTGATTTTATTAATGCACTAAATACTGCATAAGACCAATCCATCCGACCACCAAAAAAAGTATTTTGCAGGGAACAGTCGCTGTAAAAATATGGTGGATTCAACTACGAAGTGCAACTTTGAACAACTAGTTAAGGAGGCTAAGGATGTTTTAGTATCCAAAGCTTCTAGACCTGCAAGTCAAAGTAGCCATGACCTATCAACACCTTAGCCAAACTGAACG